>JBIRBF010000136.1:0-7462 GCA_044326505.1 Candidatus Nanopelagicales bacterium
CCTATCCACGCCGCCTACCACCCCTCGGCCGCCGCTCCCACATCCTACCCCCCCAAACCCACCGCGCCCCGGCCCCCCGCGGGGGGGGGGCCCCGGGCCGCTGAGCACTAGAGCCTGCTCAGGGTTACCAGGGCTTGCAGGCCCAGGGGCCCCAGCCGGCACGCTGCCAGTAGGTGTAGGCCACGTAGTCCTGCTGGTCCTTCGAGGCGTAGTTCGGGTAGGCCGAGAACTGGCCACCGCCGTTGGCGTGCCAGCTCGGGTAGTCGAACTGCCAGGCGCCGTAGTAGCCGTTGCCGGTGTTGGTCGAGTAGTTGTTGCCCGACTCGCAGATGCGAACCTTGGTCGGGCCAGAGCCGGAGGCCCAAGCGCGCGACGCAGAGAACATGTCGCCACCCGTCGGGTAGCAGCCGGCCACGGAGATCGCACCCACGGCAATAGTGCCGAGCGCTGCGGCGGTCCTAGTGGTCTTGTTCATCGTGATGGGTTCCTTCCCAATGAGGATCGCCCTCGGCCGGAATTTCCGGCCTGTCGAGGGTCTTCTTCCCGGACTGCTGCGGTTGTGCCGCGCGGTCCGACATAGGAAGTATTTGCCGCGCGACACCGCCTCAAACCCCTGTGTCGGGTGAGGCCTCCCACTCCAATTGCCAACGTTTGGTAAGGATTGCCACCTTGTCGGCGCCAGTGACCTAATGGAGTGTCGCCCGGCCCGGCCGGCACGCCCGGGTGTGCCCGGGCGTGCGGGCGACTAACGTGCGGCCATGACGGCAACGAGTAACCCCAGCCCCAACTGGAGCGAGTCCCCGGCACCCGACGAATCAGTCCAGCACGAGGAGTTCTCCCGAGTCATCGGCGAGATCCAACAGCGCGTGAGCCGCCGATTCGGCCCGGGTCGCGCATTCCACCGCAAGCAGATCGCCGGCCTTAAGGGCGAACTGGTCATCCCGGGGCACCTTCCCGAAGCAGCGGCGCAGGGACTATTCGCATCGCCGGGCAGCTACGACGTCCTGATCCGGTTGAGCAACGGAGCCATCGCGCCCGCCGCCGACGCGCTTCCGGATATCCGCGGATTCGCCCTATCGATCCGAGGCGTGACCGGTGCTGCAGCGCTGGGCGGCGAGACCGACAGGCAGGACTTCCTGCTCATCAACCTGCCCAGCCTCGGATTCCACGACAGCGCCGACTTCGCCCGCATCGTCCCGTTGGCCGCGAGCGGCCAGACCGCCCTCCTCACCGGGCTGATCAAGCAGCGCGGCCCCATATCTGGCGCGCTAGAGGCTGCACGCCTGACCAAGGAGCTCTCGAGGTGGTTCCCGGGCTTCGCAACCGCCACGTTCTACAGCGCGGCGCCCGTGCGATGGGGCGACTACGCGGGCAAGGTTCGCCTGCTGCCGCAACAGCACGGCTGGGATCCGCGCGCCAACCGCGACTGGGGTGCCGATGTCGCGCGCAGGCTGGCCGAGGCACCGCTGGTGTTCTCGCTGCAGGTGCAGCTCTACCTGGACGAGCAGCGCACGCCCATCGAAGACGGCTTGGCCACTTGGTCCGAGCAGGACTCGCCGTGGCTGACCGTCGCCACGCTCAACGTGCCCCAACAGGACCCGTCCGACGAGGCCGGCCAGCAACTCGCCGCCGAGGTAGAGGCAGCATCCTTCGACCCCTGGGCAGCCCTGGCCGAACACCGGCCGCTGGGCGAGATCATGCGCGCCCGCAAGGTCGCCTACTACGCCAGCCAACGTGCCCGCGGCGCTCACGACCCGGGCGCCTAGAGCAACCTTCGCGACTACGAGCGCGGTAGTCCGCCGCCCCGGCCGTGGGCGCGGACCTGTGCATCGGATCCCTGGGCGGGCGGTAACGCCGGTTCAGGCCTCGGCCGAGACTGGCAAGCTGAACAACCAACGGGTCCCGAACCGATCACGGCATGTCCCCCAGTAGGCACCCCAGAACATCTGCTGCAGCTCCACGGCGTCGCTGCCGTGCTCGTTCAGAGCGTCGAAGAGCCGCTGCGCCTCCTCGAGCGTGTCGGGCGTGAGGCTGATGGTCAGGTTGTTGCCCGGCTCCAGGACGTGTCCCATTGACTCCAGCATGTCTCGCATGCGCATGAGACCCGTCAGCTCTCCGCCGAAGACGTCGCGATAGAACTCGAAGACCTCCTCCGTGTCGCCTCGGAAGTTCAGGTAGATGCCCACACTCGCCATGTTGCGGCCGCCATAGCCCTGCGCTCTGCGCCCGTCACTCACGACGGCTGCCATCCGCGAAACCAACAGCGCAGAGGGAGGCGCGGAATCCCCAGGCAGCCATCGCGGCTGCTGAGGGCGGTTTGCGCCGAGACGCGCACATAGTCGCGCCGACTTGGCCATGATGCTGCCATGATTCGCATGACTGCGTTGGCCGTCCTTCCCGTGATCGCGGTCGCCGTGGCCGGCTGCGGCGGTGACTCCGCCACCTCCTCGGAGTCCGGCTCGACAGCGGCGGCCGAGTCCGTGTCGCCGTCGCCTACCTTGCCCAGCGGCACACTGCGCCCAGCTGCCTGCGGCGCCCTCACTCCCGAACAGGCCAAGGCCGTGACCGGCGCCGCCGCGACGCCGACCTCGCCCACCAACGGCCTGCAGGCGAGCGAGGCCTATGGCCTGGACACGTGCATTTGGGGCGACGTGACTAAGGGCGCGCTTGCTCTGCAGGTATTCACCCCAGGTGCCGTTACCAACCCGCTGAACCTCTCGCTGGGCAATGCGGCCGCGACGCCGGTGCCCGCGCTGCCCCAAGGCAACCTCTACCGGGTCGGACTGCTGCCCGGCGGCGGCGGCGTGGGCATCACGGTGACCTGGCAGGAGGGCCAGTCCCAGGTCGCCCTTTCGCTGCTGAAGTCGGATACCACACCGGCCGACGAGCAGGCGCTGATCGCGGCGGCGCAACAGGCCGAGCAGGTGCTCTAAGGACTGCCCCGCTGGGCGTCGAAGGCGCCAGCGGACTCCTCGACCAGGCCGCACTGGCGGGTGCGCACAGCCAAGGGCAGCGCCCAGTCGCCGCCCGGTGCATGGACCAGCACACCGCTGACCAGGGCGACGTCGACCCGCGCAGGGTCGGTGTTCTGCGCCGCGTGGAGCCAAAGGTCATCAGCAATGATGCCCGCGACCCAGATCGCCATCTCGTCCGGCGGCAGCCGGTGGAAGTCGGGATCCGCGGCATGCAGGCGCGCCCGGACGAGCGACTGCTCCGGATCCATTGGGTCGATGCCCGCCTCCTGCCCGAGCGGGTCGTCGGCGGCGTCCGCTGCCCATGCCGACGCGGCGGCGAGGGATCCGCAGGCCGTCGTGGCCCGAGTATGCCCGTGCCGCACGTAATAGCCCGGCGTGCCGTCGGCCAGCACTCCGATGTGGGACATACCGAAGAGCACGATCTGCAGGGTGCCGGCGTCCTCAGGGGCGTGGTCGCGGATCGCACGGGTGCCGGTGCGGCCGGCGAGGGGGAGCCCGCCAAGGGTGGACAGGTCGAAGGCGTTGTTCCATCGGTCGCGCACCCCCACCCGCACGCAGGCGACGAGCTCGTCACGGCAGGACGCCGACACGGCCAGGGCCTGGCCAGGATGCCAACCGCGCGCCTGCAGCCAGGCCGACTGTCGATCGATGAACTCGGTGAAGGACACCGCGCCCGCGAAATTGGCCAGCACCGGGTGCGCGGATAGGTCCACCGGGTCGAGGCTACTTGGCGAGCGGCACCAGTTGGTCGCGCAACGCCTTGACCTGGGCCACCGACCAGTCCACCAGTTGCGCGGCGTTGGCCTGGGAGCCCTGTACGTACTGGTCGAGGTCCACCATGGCGAAGGTCCGCGCGGTCACGGAGCTGAGCTGGTGGTTGATCCGCACCTCACCGGCGACCGGAACCTTGAACAGATTCGCGAGGTCGGTCTTCCACATGATGGCCAAGTCGTCCGGGTCGGACACCTTGTGCCGCATCTCGACGGTGAAGCCGATGACAGTCTTGCTCCCCAGGCTCGAGGTCAGCGCCCCGGAGCCGGTCTTGCGGTCGATCACGATGTAGGCCGCCGACACCACCGGATCGCCGGGAATGCGAAACCCGACGGTCTGACGCCCGGAGTCGCCGACCACCCGGAAGCAGCGCCATCCCCGCGCAGAGAGGCCCCTGATGAGCTCGCCGCAGACGATCTCATCCTTGGACTCGCGCAGCTCGGATTTGTGGGCGTACCCGGTCATTGCGTTGAAGATGCCCATGTCAGTGCTCCTCAGCGTCCGAAGCGGGTTTCGATGAAGGTCTGCATCGTGTAGACGACGCTGGCCAGGTGGCGGCGCAGCAGTTCGTGGTCCACCGCCAGTTGGGAGTCCACGTAGCGCTCCAGCTCGAGCAAGAGGTCGATCTGTGCGTAGACGTACCCCGAGGACATGTCCGCGTCGAACGTAACTGTCCCAGGCTCCGGCGAAGCGATGAAGCTGCTCTGGACCTCTTGCCGGACGGCTTGGCCGACCTGGTTGAAGTTGGGCACCCGCTCGCCGTACCCGATGATGGCCGAGGCCCGATGACCCATCACCTTCGCAGTCGCGGGGTCGGGCGTCAGGTGCTCGAGCGACACGGCGACTCGGGCGTGCGTGGTCGGCTCCTCGAAGCGCAGCTGGTGATGGCCGACGGTCGCTGTGGAGCCAACCTCGGTGGCGGTGCTGGCGACCGCCCAGGGGCTGGCGGTGTTGAGGTCGATGAGCACGAACCCACAGTCCACCATCGCCGTGATGACGCCGCCGAGCATCGCCTCGTCGATCGCCATTGCGAACTCGGTCTCCTTGTAGAGCTCCCAGCTGCGGCTGACCAGCGCCATGAATTCGTCGTCCAGCTCCTGGTCGGCCATGCCGCTCATCAAGGCAGCGGAGGCGTTGGGCGCGGCGCCCGGCTGCGCAGGTTTGGCCGAGCTCCCGGTGCCGGCCGCGGCCGCCGGGGGCACTGCCCCCCTGGGCGGCAATGGCAGCGTGACCCCCTCGATCTCGCCCAGCGCGATCCAGCCGTCCTGGCCGTTCCACCAGACCGGCGTACTGAGGCCGACTTGTCCTGCCGCGGCACGTTTGAGCAGGGCCTCGAATGGCTCCGGGCCCTGTTGCGCCTGCTGGGCATCAACCCAATAGATCAATTCCTGCGGACTGGGCACTCGCTCCTCCTCACGGCCACCCGCCGAGCGCCCCGGCGAAGTTGGCACCGATGCTACCCGCACGGCTACGCTGGGGAAGGTTCCTTGAACACGCCGACAGCAGTCGGGCGCGATGGGAGTCGAGAGGTCCGCGTTGCGGTGGCGCCCTCAAGCCCGGGCGTCGAAGTGCCGACGTGCTGGGCAGCGCAAGGATGGGATCGGGGTCGGTATGTGGGTCTGGAATCGCGCACCGGGTAAAGGGCATTCCTTCGGGGGTGCGGCAGCAGCACTCGCGTCCGCGGTCCTCGCGGTCGGCGCCGGCACGGCGGTGCTCGCGGGACCAGCGGCGGCCGCCGACGGATCCGCCCCAATTACTGGGCCGGTCGTGGTGCTCGCCGATGCACCTGGCGAGAGCGCAGAGATCACGGTGGGCGCTTCGACCACGACGATCGCCGGGCTGACCGCAGAATTGGCGCGGCTGGGGGCCGCGACCGGCGATATCGTGACCGTCACCACGGCTGAGGAGGGCTCCGGCCGGACCGTCGTCCCCGGCAGCGGCCTCCTTGCCGAACCGGCCGTCACCCCACAGGGGGTGGTGCCGGAAGACCACGAGGTGACCCTAGTGATGGCCACGTGGCCCGGCGCCGACGACGCGACGAAGCCGACGACGGATCAGGCGCGCCAGACAATCACCGCATCTGCGGACTACTGGCGCACGGTGAGTGCGCAGCAGATCAATTTTGTCCCGGGCGCGGTGCACGAAAACGTCGCCCTAAGCACATCTCTCTGCAGCCTTGGCTACAGCGAACTCATGCAGCAGCTCCAACTGCAGACTGGTTGGACCCCCGGGCCCAGCAAACACGTTGTCGTGGCCGGTGCCCACTGCACAGAAAATGGGTGGGGGGTTGCCGCAGGCTGGGGAAGCGTCGGAAGCCACGTCGACTCGGGTGGCTATGTGATCCTCAACGGCACAGCTGGCATTGGGAATCGAGCGACTGGGTCCACCGCGCACGAACTTGGCCACAACATCTCGCTGGGCCATGCTCAAGAGGTCGCCTGCGCCAGTGGGGGCATGCAGGTGGTCGATGGGCCCGCCGATGGGTGCCGAGCTATCGAGTACGGGAATAAATACTCCATCATGGGAGGCCTCTCGGGCGCGCCGCCGATGGTGCCGTCCGCGCCCGAACTTGCGCGCCTGGGGCTCACGGGCGGCGCACTTCGCGACATCGCGACCGGCTCCGCAGCTCTGGACATCACACTCGCACCCGTCGGCGGCATCTCGGGAACGCGTTTCGCCCGCTTCACTGACGCGCACGGGGACACCTACTACCTGGAGTACCGTTCCGCCGTCGGGCCGGACGCGCCCACCCTCAGCGGCTCGCCGACTCCCCGACTGCCAAGCGGCGTCGTGATCAGCAAGGAGTTCGTGGAGGCAGACGGGACGCCCTTCCGTGCCGGCAGCGACATCTTCGGGGCCCCGCTCAAAGTGATCTCGCGCGACTCCTATCAGTTGGATGCGAACCCACTGAGCAACCCGGTCAATCCGTCCCCGACCGAATCGGGCGGATACGACGGCGATCCCGTGCTTCCCATTGGCCACGTGCAGTTCCTCGGCCAAGGCTCCGTCATCGTGCACAGCCAGGACGCCAGCGGAGCCCGCATCACGATCGACCTGTCCCAAGCGCCCAAGGCAACCGCGCCCCAAGCGCCTCGCAATGTGAATGTCGCCCGCTCCGGCGCCGACGGCGCGCGCGCCACGTTCACCCGACCCGCCAGCGATGGCGGGGCCTACATCACGAGGTACACAGTGACGGCCACACCCGGCGGTGCCACCTGCACCGCGGTGGACGAGCGTGGCTGCGTCGTCAGCCCCCTCACAGCAGGCGTCACCTATTCCTTCACCGTGACGGCCGGCAACCTGGTCGGGACGTCCGCTGGCGCACCGAGTGGGGCTCCCGGAGTGGTGATTCCCATCGCGCCACCCCTACCCACTGTCACAGTCACGCCAACGCCCACCGTCATCGCAACCGCCTCGCCCACTGCGGCACCGGCGCAGGTAGCGACCCCGGCCCCGACAATCAGCGCCACCCAGACCTACTCGGATCTGACCGCCGACACCTACACCGGCTGCGGCATCGACGGCTACGAGCCGTGCGACACCTACACCGACTGCGGCGTCGACGGCTACGAGCCGTGCGACACCTACACCGGCTGCGGCATCGACGGCTACGAGCCGTGCGACACCTACACCGGCGCCACGGCCGCCGCGGTCGAGACCTACGCATACGGCACCTCGGGGTACGAGACCACCTACGGATCCACGTACGGAGCGAC
>JBIRBF010000138.1:0-7380 GCA_044326505.1 Candidatus Nanopelagicales bacterium
CGGCAGCCGCGCTCGCGCCGGCACCCGCGGCCACCGCGTACGAGCCGCCGCCCGTGTCACCACTGCGCGGAACCAGCGTCGCGATGTCCCGGCTGCGCCGCACCATCGCCGCCCGCATGGTGGAGTCACTGCAGACCGAAGCCCAACTCACGACGGTCGTCGAAGTGGACGTCACCCGCGTGGCCAACCTGCGCAACGCCCGCAAGGCCGCTTTCCGCGAGGCGAACGGCATCAACCTGACGTTCCTGCCCTTCTTCGCCCTCGCTGCCGTGCAGGCCCTGAAGGCCTACCCAGTCGTCAACGCCTCGTTGGACATGGAGGCCGGTACGGTCACCTACCCCGGCGAGGAGAACCTGGGCATCGCCGTGGACACCGATCGCGGGTTGTTGGTGCCAGTCGTGCGCAACGCCAGCGACCTCACCATCACCGGCCTCTCACTCGCCATCGTCGACCTGGCCGAGCGCACCCGTTCGGGCAAGCTCTCCCCCGACGACCTGTCCGGCGGTACGTTCACCCTGACCAACACCGGTTCCCGCGGTGCGTTGTTCGACACGCCCATCATCAACGCGCCGCAGTCGGCGATTCTGGGCACGGGCGCCGTGGTGCGGCGACCCGTGGTGGTCCCAGACGGCGAGGGCGGTGAGGCTATCGCGGTGCGTTCGATGGTGTACCTCGCCCTCTCGTACGACCACCGCCTGGTCGATGGTGCAGACGCGGCGCGCTTCCTGACGGCGGTGAAGTCGCACCTGGAGTCAGGCGACTTCGGCAGCGACTTCTAACCCCCGCCGTGCGCATCGTCATCGCTGGTTCATCCGGCCTCATCGGTACCCCGCTGGTCACCTCGCTTCGACGCCAGGGGCACGACGTCCTGCGACTCGTACGCCGCCCCGCCGCACGACCCGACGAGATCACTTGGGACCCGGCATCGGGCACGATCGACGGCAGCCTCGAAGGCGTTCAGGCTGCCGTGAACCTCGCCGGCGCCGGCGTCGGCGACAAGCGCTGGACCAAGTCCTACAAGACCGAGATCCGCGACAGTCGGGTGTTCTCGACCATCACGCTGGCGCGAGCGTTGAGCCGCCTGGAGGAGCCAGCGGCGGTGCTGGTCAACGGCTCCGCAATCGGCTACTACGGCAGCCGCGGTGACGAACTGCTCACCGAGGACTCCGCACCCGGCGACGGCTTTCTGGCCGAAGTCGTGCAGGACTGGGAAGCCGCCACCGCACCCGCGAGCCAGGCCGGGATCCGAGTAGTGCACGCGCGCACTGGACTGGTGGTGAGCGACGCCGGCGGTGCGTTCGGCCGGTTGCTGCCGATCTTCAAGTACGGCCTCGGCGGTCGCGTCGGGTCCGGGTCACAGTTCTGGTCGTTCATCTCGCTGCGAGATGAAGTGAGTGCCCTAGAGCGCTGCATCACAGACGAATCGCTCGCCGGCCCGGTCAACCTGGTCGCCCCGCGCGCCGTCACCAACCGTGAGGTGACCGGCGCTATCGCCCACGAGGTGCGTCGACCCGCCTTCCTCCCCGTGCCGGCGCTGGCGCTCAAGGCCGTCCTGGGCGAGTTTGCCGACGACATCCTGGCCAGCCAGAACGTGGCGCCGCAGCGCCTTGCCGCCACCGGGTTCACCTGGCAGGACCCGACCATCGCCGAGGCCCTCGCGCATGCCCGCGACCCGCTAGAGCAGGACGACGGCAGCGCCGAGTAGCAGCACTCCGAGGACGACGGCCAGCAGCAGTCGGACCCGTCCGCTGCCGCCGGGGCGCCGCGCCTCCGACTCGGCCCAAGCGATCAGTCCGGCCGGCCGGGTGGGCGTCGTCTCCCATTGCCATGGCGAACCGACGACGCCAGGAATATCGCCCGCATCCCGGCTGCTTGGGGTGAAGGCCCGCGGGGGCACCTCGAACCGTCGCGGCGCGGGCCACGGAGGCGGCAGGGGTACGGGTGGTTGCCCGCTGGGCGGCGGCCAGTTCGTCGAGCGCATAGCCACAAGGGTGGCGGGTCCGACGCAGCGGGGCCCGGACTTATCCACAGGGCGGGTGCGCCTGGGCAGCCTCTAGGGTGTGGCCATGGCATCCGAAGCGCCGCATCCTCACGCTTACGGCAGCGGCTCGACCGCTCCGGTAGACCTTCCCGAGCGTGCCGAGGTCGTCGTGATCGGGGCCGGTCTGGCTGGACTCGCCGCCGCGATCAATCTGCAGGGTGCAGGACGCGAGGTGATCGTGCTCGAGGCCGCGGACGCGGCGGGCGGACGAGTGCGCACCGACGTGGTGGACGGTTTCCGACTCGACCGAGGGTTCCAGCTCTACAACCCCGCCTACCCCGAAGGCCGGCGGATGCTCGACCACGACGCGTTGGATCTGCGCGGCTTCGAACGCGGCGCGCTGCTCCACCGCGATGGGCGGACCTACCGCGTGGGCGATCCTCGCAGCCATCCGGACTGGACCTGGGACGCCCTGAGAGCTCCGCTGGGCGGGCCATTGGCGCTGTCCAGGTTCGGCGCATACGCCGCCCGTTGCGCGACAGTCGATCCCAGGTCGATCGAGAATCGCCCGGACGTGGATATGGCCACCGCGCTGGCCGATCACGGCGCTGGCGGGGCGCTGACCGAGAACCTGCTGCGGCCGTTCCTCTCGGGGGTCTTCCTCGAGCCCGACCTGGCGACCTCGCGCCGCTACGGCGATCTGGTGCTGCGCTCGTTCGCCAGGGGCACGCCGAGCGTACCGGCAGCCGGCATGCAGGCCATCGCCGACCAGCTTGCCGGCCGTGTGCACCACCTGTACCTGGCGACGCCCGTCCGGGCCATCGACGGCAGCACGGTGCGTACCGCCCGCGGCACGATCACCGCCGATGCCATCGTCGTCGCCGTGGATCCCGCCAGCGTGCCGGGCCTGCTGCCCGGCCGCGCGGCGCCGGCCACGAATTCCTGCACCACCTGGTACCACGTGCCGGATCAGCCACCGCGGGACCTCGCCGGCGGACTGCCCATCCTCACCGTCGCATCGCCGGGGTGCGGCCCGCTGCTCAACAGTGCGGTCATGACCCATGCGGCGCCGACGTACGCACCACCGGGCAAGTCACTCGTGTCCAGCACCGCACTCGGCCTCGCCGGCGACACGCCGGAGCCGGTGATCCGCGACCAACTGGCGGCTCTCTACGGCGTCTCGACGGCCCGATGGGACCTACTGGCCGTCTACGAGGTCCCCCACGCGCTGCCCAGATTCGTCCCGCCGCAGCCGGTCCGGCAACCCGCGGCGCTCGGCAACGGCATCTTCATTGCCGGCGACCACCGCGACACCCCCAGCATTCAGGGGGCGCTCGTGAGCGGCCGGCGGGCGGCGGCCGCGATCACGGCTGCGGCGACCAGGTCGGAGCCGGTGTAGGTCGCCGGGTCGTGCGCGCCGCCCGGCCCGACCGGCAGCCGACCGCGTGTGATGAAGGCGTCCACAGCGTCGGGGAACCGCCCGCCCGCCCCGCGATTCCACGGGATCGGGTCGCGCGTGTTGACGACGTTCAGCCAGGCCCCCACGCGGCCGGGCGGCAACGGGCGGCCTTCGAAGGCACGGCCCCAGGTGTCGTCCACTCCGAGCGGACTGCCGAGGGATACGAGCAGGTCAGCACTCACGTCGTGGCGGTGCAGCAGGTCCAGGACGATCACCGACCCCAGGCTGTGCGCCAGCACGATGATCGGCCCGGACCCGGCAGCGGCGTCGATCTGCGCAGCGATCGCCGCGCGGGCCGCGGCTCGCAGTGTCGGCTGGCCGCGGTAGGCCCGAGCATGCGCCATGCCCGACCAGGGCCAGCGCACGAGGAGGTCCGCGGGGAGGAAGAACGGCGGCCGAAACCGTGCTGCGCCATCGGTGCCCCCGGGTTCGGCGGCCACCGAAGCGACCAGGGACAGCAGGGCATCCCGACCCAGCACAGTCGAGGGCCCGGTCTGGTCGGCCTCGGAGAGGACGGGTGCTGGCGGGTGCGCCCGCCCCTCACCGTCGAGCACGTGGGCGTAATCCACCGTCGTGGTTGCCAGCGCCAGCTCGGCCCCGCGCCGCCGGACGGCCGCCCGCAGCGCATCGTCCCATCCCGGCACCGGGCCGCCCACACCGTGGACGAAGATCACCGAGGCATCGGTCATGGCCCCAGTGTGGCGGCGTGCGCCCCGCCCGGGAGCACGCGCCACGCCTGAGCCGTACCCTGGCCAGGTGGAGCCCGTTCTGCTGCCGCTGGACCTCGGCCATCGGCTGATCCCGTACGACGAGGCCTGGCAGGTGCAGGAGCGGGTCCATGCCCAGGTGGTCAGCGGCGAGGCCCCGCCGACGATCCTGCTGCTCGAGCACTCGCACGTGTACACGGCGGGCAAGCGCACGGAGCCGGGTGACCTGCCGCCCGCCGACGAACCGCTCGTGGTGGTCAACCGCGGCGGGCGCATCACCTGGCACGGGCCCGGCCAGGTGGTCGCCTACCCGATAGTGCCGCTGCGTCAACCGATGGATGTCATGGCTTTCGTCTGCGCTCTGGAAGACGCACTGATCGACACCTGCGCGGAGTTCGGCCTGCCGGACGCCCGTCGCATCCCTGGACGCTCGGGGGTCTGGATCTGCGACGACGGCGAGCGCAAGGTCGCAGCAATCGGGGTGCGCGTAGCCCGTGGCGTCGCTATGCACGGTGTCGCCCTGAACGTGGACTGCGACTTGGCGGCCTACTCCCGCATCGTGCCGTGCGGGATCGTCGACGCCGGCGTGACGTCCATGGCAGCCGAGGGTGCCGACCTACCGGCCGACGCGGTGGGCCAGGTCGCGATGGCGCTGGGCGCGCGACTTCGCGAAGTCCTGTCATGGAGTTAGGCTCGTGGGCGTGACCGACGCCGCCGCACCTGAGGGCCGCCGCCTGCTGCGCCTCGAAGTCCGCAACGCCGAGGTGCCCATCGAGCGCAAGCCGCCGTGGATCCGCACCGTGTTCCGCACCGGCCCGCAGTACGCGGACATCCGCGCCAGGGTGGCCGATGGCGGCCTGCACACGGTCTGCCAGGAGGCCGGCTGCCCCAACATCTACGAGTGCTGGGAGGACCGCGAGGCCACCTTCCTCATCGGCGGCGACCAGTGCACCAGACGGTGCGACTTCTGCCAGATCGACACCGGCAGGCCGGCCGAGTTCGATGCCGACGAGCCGCGCCGTGTGGCCGAGTCGGTGGCCACGATGGAGTTGCGCTACGCCACCGTGACCGGCGTCGCGCGCGACGATCTGCCCGACCAGGGCGCGTGGCTCTATGCCGAGACCGTCCGTGCCATCCACGCGGCCGTACCGGGCTGCGGAGTGGAGCTTCTCATCCCCGACTTCTCCGGCGATCCGGAGCTGCTGTCACAGGTCTTCGCGGCGGCCCCGGAGGTCCTGGCGCACAACCTGGAGACCGTGCCACGGGTGCTCAAGAGGATCCGACCGGCGTTTCGCTACGACCGCTCCCTCGGTGTCCTCACGGCCGCTCGGGAGGCCGGTCTGGTGACCAAGTCGAATCTGATCCTCGGCCTCGGCGAGACCGACGACGAGGTGCTCGCGACGATGGCCGATCTGTTCGAGGCCGGCTGCGACCTGCTCACCATCACGCAGTACCTGCGGCCCACCCCGCGTCATCATCCGGTCGAGCGCTGGGTCCGCCCGGAGACGTTCGTGGAGCTCGCGGCCGCGGCCGAGCAGATCGGCTTCGCCGGCGTCATGTCCGGACCCCTCGTGCGGTCCTCCTACCGCGCGGGCAAGCTCTACCAGCAAGCCGTCGCGGCCCGGTCCACGACGTGAGCCCTACGCCCACGGTGGTCGCCCTGCACGTCTGGCCCGGCGACGCCCCCGGCCCCGTCGCCCGCCAGCGGCTCGACCTGACCTTTGACGGCGCCCCAGAGGACCGGCACGCGGGGCAGACGATGGTGTCGGACACGCGAACGCTCAAGGTGTATCCGCGCGGCACCCTCATCCGCAATCATCGCCAGCTCTCGCTGGTCTCGACCGAAGAGCTCGCCCTCATCGCCGAGCGGCTCGGCATCGACCACATCGCACCCGGCGTGATCGCCGACAACCTCTGCCTGACCGGCCTGGAGGACCTGACGGCGCTTCCCCGCCTGACGCGGTTGGAGTTCAGCTCGGGCGCCGTGCTGATGGCTGGCGGCGTCAACACCCCGTGCACCCTGGCGGGCCGGATGGTCGAGCAGTCCTACGGCACCCCGCCGGCCAAGTTTCCCAAGGCCGCCTGGGGCCGACGCGGTATCACCGCCTGGGTGGACCGGCCCGGCGCCGTCGAGGTGGGCGACAACGTGACCGTCCACCTGCCTCCCGGCTGAGCGCCGCACCTGCTGGCCGGCCGCTCACTGGGCGCTCACCGACCGAGCGGCCCACATGGCGAGCGGCCCACCCGGCGAGCGGCCGCCGCTACAGCCCCACTGCCCCCTTGAGATTCCACTTCAGCGCGCCGGCGAAGTCCTTCGCCCGCTCGTACACGGTGTAGTCCTCGGCCCGTTCGGCCTCGGCGACGGCCGCGGCGAGGTCGTAGTCGTTGCGCGCCAACGTCGAGTCGAAGTCCCGCCGCATCGGCGCGTGCGCCTCGTAGCCGAAACCGCGGTAAATCCTGGGCATGACCGGCCGGAAGAGCCGGATGCGCTCATGCAGGCCGCTCGAGTAGGACATCGGGTTCTTCGGCCGCTGCTTGATGTACGACGGCAGGATGTCGGCGTGGGCCTCCCGCACGATCCACTTCTCGACCCCGTCGCGGACCTTGAACTCCATGGGGATGCGCATGGACAGCTGCAGCAGGTCCAGGTCGAGGAACGGCACACGCACCTCGACCTGCCGTCCCATCGAACAGCGATCCACCCGCTGCAGTTCGGTCCGGCTCAGGTGGCGGATCTTCTGCCGAAACAGCGCCCTGGCCTGATCCTGGCCGATGTCGGAGTACATGGGGTAGCCGCCGAACAGCTCGTCGGAGCCGTCGCCGCTGAGCACGACCTTGATGCCGCTGTCTCGAACGCGGTCGAAGACCGCGAGGGATACGACCGCGTTGATCGCGTCGCCGTACTCGGTCAGCTCGCTCACGCGCACGGCCTCGCGCACGTCGGCCAGCCCGATGGAGCTGGGATTCAGTTCCACGACTTCGTGCCGCACGCCGAGGTCGGCGGTGAGCCGGCGGGCGTACTCCAGGTCCGGGCTGTTGGGCGTGCCGACGGTGAAGGCGACGACATCGGGATGGAGCTGGCGGGCCAGCAACAGCGTCAGCGACGAGTCCAAGCCGCCGGACAGGATGACGCCAACTGGCAGGTCGGTGTCCACCCTCCGGGCGATCGCCTGGCGCAGGGTGTCACGCACGGCGGCCTTGGCCTCGGCGACATCCGTGATCATGGGCTGGCC
>JBIRBF010000177.1:0-5711 GCA_044326505.1 Candidatus Nanopelagicales bacterium
GAAGCTCGCTTCAAGATGAGGACTCCCACAGGGTTAACCTGGTAAGGCCCCCAGTAGACCACTGGGTTGATAGGCCGGAAGTGGAAGAACGGTAACGTTCGCAGCTGACCGGTACTAATAGGCCGAGGACTTGACCTCATTTTTTCTTGCACGCGTCCACTGTGCGGTTCCCGAGATACGGTCGGGAATCAATTGAATATCACCGATATCTCCATAGAGTTTCGGTGGCCATAGCGAAGGGGAAACACCCGGTTACATTCCGAACCCGGAAGTTAAGCCCTTCAGCGCCGATGGTACTGCCCCGGGGACGGGGTGGGAGAGTAGGACGCCGCCGGACATCTTCTACAACGGGGCCACCCATTAGGGTGGCCCCGTTGTTGTTTCCAGGGTGCGGTTGCGCCACGTCCGAACTGCCTATGAGTTCCCGCCGGGAGGCGTTGTGGCTGACAGCGAGCGTTCGTCGGGTCAGAGTCGCGGAAAGCCGCGTGGATCCGGTGCGTCGAGTCGCGGCGGGGCGCCGCGCAACACGTCGAAAGGTGGCAAGCCGGCGCGGGGTGGCAAGCCGGCGCGGGGTGGCAAGCCCCCTGCTGGTGAGGGCGGGAAGCCCCGCAGCGGTACCGGGGGTGGCAAACCACGCACAGGTGACGGGGGGAAGCCGCGGTCGAGTGGCTCCGGTAAACCCCGCACCAGCGATGTTGGTAAGGGTCGTTCGAGCACGTCGGGCAAGTCGCGCGACGGTCGATCGGGATCCGCGCGGACGGGCGGCTCGGACCGCGGCAGGCGCTCCGATGTCCCTGACCGCACCGACGCTCGAAGGTCGCGTGGCACCACCGCGTCCGCCTCGCCCTTCGATGAGGAGTTGCTCGCCCAGGTGGCCCTCGAGCGGGTATTGCCGCGAGAGGCCGCCACCGAGCTCGAGGCGTTCCCGCCACGGGTCAAGGACCTCCTTGCTGCGGCCTACGTGCTCCTCGAGGACGATCCCGCCGACGCCTTGCGCTATGCCTCAGAGGCGAAGCGGATGGCCGGTCGGAGCAGCATCGTGCGCGAGGCAGTGGGTGTGGTGGCATATCACGCTGGCGACTACGAGCAGGCGGCCAAGGAGCTGCGCGCGGCGCGGCGGATCAGCGGGCTCGACACCCTGGTGCCGCTGATCGCCGATTGCGAGCGCGCGCTGGGGCATCCCGAGCGCGCGTTGGCTCTGACCGAGGAGGACCTGCGCCTGGACCGGGACAACCGGGTGGAGCTGCGGATCGTCGCGGCTGGGGCCCGAATGGATCTGGGCCAGCCGGAGGCCGCTCAGCTCCTCCTGCGCGGCCGGCTGCTGGACAGCGAGGACCAGACGTCCGCCTCTGCCCGGCTGAAGTACGCCTACGCCGAGGCGCTGCTGGCGGCCGGTGATCGCGCTGCTGCACGGGATTGGTTCCTGCGGTCGGCGCAAGCCGATCTGGAGGGCGATACCGATGCCGAGGAAAGGGCAGTGACGCTCCTTGAGGGCGATGCCCAGTGAACGGAACTCTGGTCCAGACCTGTGACACATTGCTGCTCGACCTCGACGGCGTCGTGTACGCCGGCTCCGCTGCCATCCCGCATGCTGTTGATGTGCTTTCGGCTGCCCGGGCCGATGGCGTGCAGTTGGCGTTCGTCACCAACAACGCGTCCCGAACACCCGAGTCGATCGCCGATCACATTGCGGACCTGGGCCTACCGGTGGACCCCGCCGAGGTGGTCACATCCGCCCAGGCGGGCGCGCGCATGCTTGGTGAACGGCTCCATGCTGGCGCGCCGGTCTTGGTGGTCGGAGGCGAAGGCCTGCGACGTGCCGTCGCGGAGCGTGGATTCGCCGTCGTGGATTCGGCGGCAGCGCAACCGGCGGCCGTCATCCAGGGCTTCAGCCCGGACGTGGGCTGGCGCCAGCTGGCGCAGGCGACGTTCGCCATCCGCGCCGGCGCGCGATTCTTCGCCACGAACACCGACCGGACCATCCCGACGGGCGAAGGGATCGGTCCCGGGAACGGCCTGCTCGTGGGTGTTGTGGCACAGGCGACCGGCGTGCAACCGCGCGTAGCCGGCAAGCCCGAGGTGCCGCTCATGGCCGAGTCGGTGGAAAGGACGCATGCCCAGCGCCCGTTGGTGGTGGGCGATCGACTGGATACCGACATCGAGGGCGCGAACAACGTAGATCTGCCAAGCCTGCTGGTGCTCACCGGAGTGTCGACCCTGGCGGATCTCGCTGTGGCGCCGGCGGCGCAGCGTCCCACGTTCCTGGGGCTGGATCTGCGGAGTCTCCATGCGCCACCCGTGGCCCTGGGCGACCCCCTTGCGAGTGACGGCGCCCAGACGTCGGACGAGCCCGCTTGGCTGCGCTGGACGCGAGATTCGGCGGTCGTCATCACGGCGATCTGGCGAAGGCTCGATCACGCCCGTGGCGCCCAAGGGCCTGACCAGGCGCTAACGGACTCCGAGTCTGCAGCGCTCGATCAGCTGCACGCAGCCCGCCCTGCCTCGTGATCACCGTCGCCGTGGTCGAGGACCATGCCATGGTGCGCGAGGGCCTGGTCCGGACGCTGGAGGCGCAGTCGGACATCCACGTGGGCTACTCCGGTGACTCGCCCGCGGCAGTGCGGGAGTTGCGCCCGGGCCCGCGGATCGTGCTGCTCGACCTGGACCTGAACGGGTCGCCGGCGGATCCCGCTGACGCGGCAGCCCTCGCAGCTCGGCCGGACTGCGACGTGATTGTCGTGTCAGCGCTCTCGGACCCCGAGCCCGCCCGCGTCATGTTGGACGTCGGGGTCGCCACCATCTGCCCCAAGCACGAGCCGGTCGAGTCCCTGCTCGCTGCCATCCGCGCGGTCGCCGCCGGGGAGTCATGGACATCGGCCTTGGTCGCCCAACTGCTGCTGTCCGACCAGCGAGCGGATCGCCCCGAACTCTCCGGCCAGGAACTGCGCGTACTGCGGGCGTACGCCGCCGGCATGCCGCTGGCGGCGGTTGCGGCGCAGATGTATATCACCCCCGACACCGCGGCCCAATACGTCAAGCGCATCAGGCGCAAGTACGACGAGGTGGGCCGCGACACCCACACCAAATCGAGCTTGTATCGGGCCGCCGTCGCAGATGGCTACCTGGATCTGGACGAGGGCCAGCCGGGAGTCTGAGCGCCCGCGTTCGGGGGTTACTCCGGCCAGCGGATGGTCACGCACAGCCATCCGCCGTGGACGGCCACATCTAGTGCGGATGCCAAGCCCGCTGGTGCGGCCGGCAACGTGGTCACCGGATCCGCCCAGCCGCTGGCAGCATCCCCGACCAGCAGCAGCTGTCCACCGTCGCCCTCGGCCATCGCCGTCAGTTGGCCGGTGGCACCGGGCGAGGCGGCGACTAGATCGCTGAGGGCCTGGGTGATCCATGACAGTGTCGCGTGGTCCGGCGCGGGGATCGCCGTGGGATCCGGTAGCTCTGCCGGGCGCTGTTCCGCGGCCCACATGACCGTCAGCTGCACATCGGCGGACTGCGCCGCGCCAGCCACTGCCGCCATCGCGGCCGCGAGCGGCGATGCGATCTGCGGCGGTGCGAGCATCAGTAGGGAGCGCACGTAGCACTCCACCACCGCGCTGCGCTGGATCACGTTCTGGGATCGGGGATCTGCCCGCCCTTCGGCCAGCGCTGTCAGGAGTGGCCGGCTGACGGTGATGGCGTCGCGCAAGTAGGCCGCGCGGACGATCGCCCGCTCAACCGCCCGGGCCTCGGCGACGGCCTCCTGCTGTCCGGCGAGCTGCTCGTCGGCTGCCTCGCTGTCGGCCCGTCCGATCAGCCTTCGCAACAGCAGCAGCGCGGCCAGCATGGCGGCGTAGACGAGCAGCGTCGGAGTCGCCTGGAACCTCTGATCCACGGCATAGACGACCAACAGGTCCACGCAGGCCAATGCCAGCACGCACAGGGTGACCACCCGCATGCGCGTGCGAACGTGGAGCGACAGCGGGTCGGTCGGCGTGGACGCACCGTCGGACGTATCCGCCCCTTGCGGCGGTGGCGGATTCCACGTCGCAGTGACCACCGTTCCCGGTGCGCGCGCTGCGAGTTGGCAGGCCACGTCGCCCGGGGCGGCGTAGCTCACCTGGAACTTGCTCTGGAGCCGCCGCTCGATGGCCGCATCGGCAATTCCGGGGCCGTCGTCAGTCACGGTCACGACCACGCCGTCGGCGGCGCGGCCGCGATCTGTGGCGGTGGCCGCGGCGCGCACATTCGCCGTCTGGGCACCGTGCTTGCCGGCATTCGTCAGCGCCTCGCCGACGATGGCGGCGAAGGACTCGATCGTCTCGGCTGGCAGCCGGGGCCAAGCACCGCCGATCTGCACATCCACCTGCAGCCCAGGCGCTCGGCGCTCTGCGACGACGCGCCGGATCGCCCACCCCAGATCGTCGGCTGCGGGCGCCCCCACGGGCGCCCCCACGGGCGCCGCCAGAGCAGCGTCGACAACGGCAAGGTCCTCGGTGCATCGCCGCTGCAGCAGCGGCACCTGGTCGACGGCCACGCCGCGGCGTACCGCCGTCAGCGTGTTGGCGACCGTGTCGTGCAGCAGCCGACCCATCCGGACTCGGTCATTGCGCGCCTGCTCGCGACGAGCCGCGAGGGCGTGGCGAGTGGCGGTGTGCGCGGCCAGGGCATCGCGCCTCGCCGCGACGCTGACGAGCATTCCCGCGACGGCCGCGGCGAGCAGCCCATCGGCCAGGACATGCACGACGTGGAAGGCGCCGGCCGCCCAGTACGGCCACGGGCCGTGGTGGGCCAGCAGCACCGCCACGTAGACGGCCCCCGTCGCACCGGCAATCGCCGCGATCCATCGACGGGCGACGACGATGTCGAGCAGCAGCCCCGCGCTCAGGGCCGCCAGGACGACCGTGCTCGTAATCGCCCACGGCGGTCCGTCGGGGCTGGAGTTTGCGACTTGTGCCAGGCCGAGAGCGGCCAGCAGCACGACGTACGAGCGCGCCGAGAGCACCCGTAACACCAGGCCCAGCCAGACCAACCCCTCTCCCGCCAGCAGCCCGAGGGCCGCTGGCCAGGACGCGAAGGCCGCGCTCTGCAGGGGAGCGGCGACTGCCAGCGCACCGATCCACAGCGCCCCGACGGCCACGGCCGTGAGGCCCAGTGACCGCCGGGTGCGCCCGGACGCGCCTGACCCCGCCTGCATGCGGCCATTTTGGCGCGCGGCCGGCGGGGTCGGGAGCCTGAGGGCTACTTGACTGCCGGGATCGTCGTTGGTGCCGTCGGAGTTGGTCGGTGTCAGGGTTCGATGATCTGTTGACTGAGTGTGTCGGCCCAGTCGGCGTCGTTCGTCTGCCCGGCCGGCGGGGTCTGGCTCTCCATGATGCGCAGCGCCGTGATCGGGCCGTTGAAGTACTGCGCCTCGAGCCCGGTCATCGCGGTATCGGCCTGGTTGATCGTGTCGACCGCAGTCCCGGACAGGTACGCCGGCGGCGTGCCGTCCGAGTCTTCTGGCAGTTGACTCCGTAGGTGTCCACCGAGTGGCTTCTGTGGACCGCATCAAGGATGTCAGCGGGTCCGAGTGCCGTGCCGGACTCGCGGCTCTCGGCCTTCATCGTCACGTAGATCGTGCGTTGCGCGTCGACGATGGGCAGCGTGAAGGAGTGGCCGGGGACGATCGGCTGTGACGAGGCGTAGAAGATGCCGTTCAGCAGGTCTGTGACGCAGCC
>JBIRBF010000036.1:0-17591 GCA_044326505.1 Candidatus Nanopelagicales bacterium
CGACTCCCTCTGGTCAAAAGTATCAACCAGAACAGCCAACCGCAGATACCCAGTAAATTAACGGCGACACTCCACTAGTTGTTGTTCTGGTTTTGATTGTTGTTCTGGTTGTTGTTCTGGTTCTGGTTCTGGTTCAGGTTCTCGCAGTTGTTCACGGCCTCCTGGTTGGCGCCCACGCACACCTCGAAGTACGTGGTGCGTCCCGGCTCACCGCCGGCCGAGACCGATGCGTAGGAACCGGACTTCGAGAACTGGGCACCGGCGCCCGAGCCGCCGCCGCCCGATCCTGTGGCCGAGTAGCCCTCGCCCTCGAAGGCGCTCGTGTAGTAGCTGACGACCTCCGACGCCGCCTGGCTCGACGAGTACCGCCCGTACTGGACACCCTGGATGGTCTCCTGCTGCAGGGTGCTCGACCCCTGCGGCGGCGCCGGCAGCGTTCCCGCACCCGCCTGGGAGGTGGCGCCGGCCACGGCGGACGATGCGGCAGCAGCAGCCGACGAAGCCGCCGTCGTGGCCTTGGCAGCAGCCGACGACGCCGCTGCAGCGGCGCTGCCAGCGGCCTCCGTGGCCTGGCCGGCAACCGATCCAGCCGCAGACTTGGCGGCACTCGCTGCATCGCTGGCGCTACCGGACCCGCAAGCGGCCAAGGCTCCGGCAGCGACGAGCGCCACTGCGGCGGTTGTCAGGGTGCGTGGCTTGATCATGGTGCTCCTTGGTCGACGAAGGTCCCGCGCCCCGTCTGTGGGCCGCTGGCCCCACAGCGTCGCAGAACATCTGGCTGTGATCCACCCGACGCGACCGTGGCGGTCGCCGTACTCCCCGCGGAGTAGTCCACCCGCGCCATCCGAGGCCGCCGAACTCACCCCGCAGTCGGACGCGCGCGGGCCTCGCCTGGGCCTAGCCTGTCAGCATGACCAGCGGTATCGGCGCGCGCCCTGACGCGCCCGAGCCGACGCCGCACACAAGCCGCGGACGAGTCGAGTCGCTGCTCGACGGGCTTCTGGCGATCGCGGTTCTCGCCGCCGTCACGATGGAGGCGGTCTGGTCGCTCGGCTGGACCTCGGACCGCGAGGAGGTCCGCCCCCAGCGGCGCAACGGCAACTCGTGGGACGACTACTGGGACGATTTCGACGGCGCCCCACGGGGGCTGGCCGGTGACGACGACCTGGCCCATAGTGCCGTGCAACAGGCCGGCATCGGTGTGCTGTTGGTCGTGGGCCTGGCGGCCACGCTCGCCGCAGTCGGCGTGCTGCTGCGTCGGCGCTGGCCCTGGGCGGGAGTGGCTCTCACAGCGGCAGCCGCGGTCCCTGCCGCTCTCGGGCTCGGCCTCCCTATCGCCGTGACAGTCGCCTTCGGGTTGGCGGTGTACTCCCTCGCGGTCGAGAAGGGCTGGGCAGCTGCTGGCATCACCGCCGGGGCGGCGACGCTCAGCGTGATCGTAGTCGCAGGACTGGACGGTCAGGAGGGGTCCGGCCTCCTGGTGCTGCTGTTCGTGCTCGTGGCCGTCCTGGTGCCGCTGCTCTCCGCAGCGGCCACCCGCAGCCGGCGGGCGTACCTACGCGAGGTTGAGGCTCGGCTGAAGTACGCGCAGGCGGAGCAGGCGGCTCAGACTTCCCGTGCCCTGGCGGACGAGCGGGTTGCCCTCGCCCGGGATCTGCACGACGTGCTCGCCCATAGCCTCACGGTGGTCAACATGCAGGTGGGCGTGGCGTCGCACCTGCTCGCGACGCACCCCGATCGCGCCGAGCGGGCGCTCACCGAGGCGAAGACCGCGGGCGCGGCGGCTGTTGACGAGCTGCGCAACACGCTGGCCTTGCTGCGCGGCGACCGCAGCGACGGCGACCGTGCGCCGGTGCCGGGACTCGACGACATCAGCACCCTGATCGAGCGGGTGGCCGCCACCGGCCTGCCGGTCACCCTGCTATGGGCGGTGGATCCCGCCGCACCGATCGGCAGCGGCGTCGGCCTGCTCGCCTATCGACTGGTGCAGGAGGGCCTGACCAACGTGGTGAAACACGCAGGCGCCGATGCGGCGACTGAAGTGCGCGTGACCACCGACAGCGGCCGGCTCCTGGTGAGTGTGGCCAACGCGCCCGGCTCGGCGGCTCCTCCGAGCGAACCTCCGGGGATCGGCCTGGAAGGGCTCCGCTCGCGCGTCGATGCCCTGGGCGGTTACTTCGATGCGGCGCCAGCGCCGGCCGGCACTGGATTCATCGTCCAGGCGGCACTCCCGCTCGCCCACACCCTCGGAGGCACCACACCATGACCATCCGCATCGTGATCGCCGACGACCAGCCGCTGCTGCGCTCGGCGCTGGCCAATCTGTTCGGCGCCGAGGACGACATCGACCTCGTGGGCGAGGCCGGCACCGGTCGCGCGGCGATCGACCTGGTCCGAAGCCAACAAGCCGACGTCGTGGTCATGGACATCCGCATGCCCGATATGGACGGTATCGAAGCGACTGCAGCCATCGCATCGGACGAGGACCTGGCCGGTGTCCGGGTGCTCATCCTCACCACCTTCGAAGTCGATGACAACGTCATCGCAGCGCTGCGCGCCGGGGCGAGCGGGTTCCTGGCCAAAGACGCCGACCCGGCCGAGATCGTCCGCGCTGTCCGCACTGTCGCGGCCGGAGACGCACTGCTGTCCCCCGCCGCCACCAGGTCGGTCGTCGAGCGGGTCCTGGCCCAGCCGGAGCACGCCGAGCAGGCCCCGGCCGCGCTGGGCGCACTCACCGCCCGAGAGCTCGATGTGCTGCGTCTGGTCTCGCAGGGGATGAGCAACGACGAGATCGCCGCGTCGCTGGTGGTGAGCCCCCTCACGGTGAAGACCCACGTCAGCCGAATCCTCACCAAGACCGGCGCCCGCGACCGCGCGCAACTGGTCGCCCTGGCCTACGAGAGCGGATTGGTGCGCCCCGGCCGACCCCGCTGAGGGAGCGTCCTACTCCCAGGGGAGTAGGCCCACTCACCCGTCCGCAGCAGCCGCAAGAGCCTCCCGCTGGCCGATGCCCCGCAGGGCCAGGAGCGGAACACTTGGACTCATGGCAACAACCATCCCTGCCCCGCCCAGGGCACCGCAGCGCATGGCTCGACCCCGGCGCAGTCGGCTGCTGGGCACCGACATGCTGGTCGTCACCCTGGGCGTGCCCCTGACGGCGCTGCTGCTGTGGTGGTTCGACGGTGGTGCCGCAACCATGTCCGATTCCTTCGGCGGACTCCTGACCGGGCTGGGCCAGCTGGGCGGCCTGGCCGCGGGAATCGCCGCCCTGGGCGGCCTCGCCCTCGCAGCTCGGCCCGCCAGCCTGGAGCGTCGCTACGGCCTGGACCGCATGCTCGGCTGGCACCGCTGGACCGGCATGATCGCCGCGTTCGCCCTGCTGCTGCACTTCGTGGCCCTCGTCTGGGCCTACTCAATGCGCTCGGGCAAGTCGCCTTTGGGCGAGATCGCGCTGCTGTTCGGCGAGGCCTGGATGCCTGCGGCAATGGCCGCCGGCGCGCTCATGGCGCTGGTCAGCTTGTCCTCGTGGCGACGGATCAAGAACCGCATGGCCTACGAGACCTGGTACTACCTGCACGTCCTCGGCTACCTGTCCGTGGCGCTCGCCCTGGGCCATGTGCTCGTGCAGGGTTCGGACTTCGCCGACAACGCCATCGCCCGAGCCTGGTGGATCGCGCTCTACGTCCTCGTCGGCTGGCTCATCGTGTACAGCCGACTTCGGCCGCTGCTCGCATCGCTCACCCACCCGGTCAAGGTCACCGGCATGGAAAGGCTCCCGGACGGCGCCGTGTCGATCTGGCTCGGCGGCCGCGGCCTGCGCCGCCAACGCGCCGCGGCGGGCCAGTACTACTCATTGCGGTTCGGTGTAAGCGGCCTGTGGTGGCAGTCGCACCCCTACTCAGTCTCGGCGGCACCCTTCGCCGACGGCCTTCGGTTCACCTTCGACATCGGCGACGACGCACGCGACTTCGCCCGGATCAAGGTCGGCACGCGGGTGTGGCTCGAGGGCCCCTACGGCACCTTCACAGCTGATCGGGCGGGCAACTCCCCCGTGCTGCTCATCGGCGGCGGGTCTGGCGTGGCGCCTATCCGGGCGATCCTCGAGGACACAGCTCCCTGGCAGCGACCCGAGGTGATCGTGCGCGTGTCCAAGGTCTCCGACGGATGGTTCCTGCCCGAGCTCCAGCAGTTGGTGACCAGCCTCGGTGGCCGTCTGCATGTGGTGGCCGGTTCCCGGGTGTCCTTGGCGCCACATGATCCGCTCGGCGCGAGCGCCCTGACCCACCTGGTACCAGACCTGCGCGGGCGCACCGCCTTCATCTGCGGTCCGACCGGAATGACCCGTGCCGCCACCCGCGGCCTGCGCGCCGCCGGTATGCCAGCGTCCGCCATCCACACCGAGAGGTACGTGTACTGATCATGGCTAATCTCCTTCGACGCATGGCGCCTGCCCTCTTCGTCGGTACCGCAGCCGTCGCAGTGGCCGCCTCGGCCGGCGGCGCGACCGTCGCCGACGGCGCCCCGACCACCGCCAGCGCGGTCGCCGCTGCCCCCGAGTCCGGCTCCGCTGCCAGCAGCGGCGACTCCGACAGTCCCGATAGTTCCAGCAGCCGGGATGAGGAGGACCATCCCGAGCCAGAAGACCTCATCGAACAATTCCTCAATGGCTCCGGCTCGACGTCCGGCAGTTCCGGGTCCACGTCTGGGTCTACCGGCAGTTCGGGATCGACGGGCAGCGGCGCCCCCGGCACGTGCAGCGGGACGGAGGTCACTGGACCCATCGTGCGCACCGAGTGGGGACCGGTTCAGGTTGCGGCCACCGTCGTGAACGGCAAAGTCTGCGCAGTGCGCACGATCCAGACCCCCAGCGGGGACCGCAAGTCAGTCAGCATCAACGCGCGCGCGGTACCGGTGATCGAGAAGCAGGTGATCGCAACCGGCAACGCCTCCATCGACGGCGTGAGCGGAGCCACCGTGACCACCGAGGGCTACCGGTCCTCGCTGCAGGCGATCCTCGACCAGGCCTGAGCGATCGTGTCCGCCGTCGTCCGCCGGGCTTGGCCGACCATGGGCTCGTGGGCCTCACTGGTAACCGCCGACGAGGTGGATGCCGACACCGGCGAAAGGCTGGCCGTCGAGGCGTTCGAGGCGATCGAGGCGCGCTTCTCGTCGTATCGCCCCGACTCCGAAGTCCGTCGGTTCGACCGCGGCGAGGTGGCCCGGCCCTCGGCCGAGCTGCAGCACGTGCTGGCCGCATGCACATGGCTGACCGATGTCAGCAGCGGCGTCTTCAGCTCTCGGCCCACAGGTCCCGATGGCCCGCTCGACGTCGCTGGGTATGTGAAGGGATGGGCGATCGACCAGGCGGCAGAGCAGTTGATGGCGGCCGGCCTCTCGCAGTTCGCGCTCGGCATCGGCGGCGATTGGCGCATCCTGGGTGGGCATCCGGCTGGTCGACCCTGGCGCTTCGCGATCGTCGATCCGGCAGATCGCTCGGGCGCGCGCGCAGTGGTGGAGGTTGCAGACGGGGCGCTGGCCACGAGTGGGCGGTACGAGCGCGGCGACCACGTCCAGCTGCCTGCGGCCGCGCTACGAGGCATGTCCCAGGAGCCCGAGGCAGCGGCCTCGTTCAGCGTGGTAGGCCCCACTCTGGCCTGGGCCGACGCCTTCGCGACGGTAGGCCTTCTGCTGGGCACGCGCGGCATCGAATGGGTCGCGGGCTTCGACGGCTACGCCGGCGCCATCGTGCTGCGCGACGGCTCCATGTACGCCGCAGACACCTTCCCGCTGGCCACCGACACCCACCCCGCCGGACCGGCCACGGGCGACTTCCCGCTGGCCGGGCTCACTCCGTTTCGCTGATTCCGTAGAAGAGCCGGTCGAACACCCGCCGAGCCCGCCGGGTGGTGCGCAGGTAGTCCTCGACCATGTCCGAGCTCTGGCCCGCCTCATAGCCCAGCACCCGCGACACCGAGGCCACGTCGCGGACGTCGTTGGGAATGGCATCGCCGGGCTTGCCCAGTACGAGGGTGATCGCGTTGCGGACCCGCGAGGCTAACCGCCAGGCCTCCAGCAGCACGTCGGCGTCCTCGGCCTCGATCAAGTCGGCCGCCACGGCCGCCGTCATTGCCGGAACGGTGGCAGTGGTGCGCAGCCCCGACACCGCAGCGCCATGCTCCTGCTGCATCAACTGGACCACCCACTCGACATCGCTGAGCCCGCCTGGCCCGAGTTTGGTGTGCCGACGAGGATCGATCCCGCGGGGCAGCCGCTCGGACTCCATCCGCGCCTTCAGCCGGCGCACCCCGACGAGGTCGGCCGCGGTCAGACCCGCTGCGGGATAGCGCACCGGATCGATGAGCGTCACGAACGCGGCCGCCAGGTCCTCGTCGCCGGCCAGCGGACGCGCGCGCAGCAGGGCCTGAGCCTCCCAAGGTGCCGAGAATCGGTCGTAGTAGGCGCGGTAGCTGGCCAGGGTGCGCACCAACGGGCCCTGGCGGCCCTCCGGACGCAGATCCGCGTCCAGGGCCAGGGGCGGCTCGACGCTGGCGACGGCAAGGCTCGCGCGCAGCACCTTGACCACTTCGGTGGCGGCCCTGGTGGCGGCGACCTCGTCGGCGCCCGGCAGCGGGTCGTGCACGTACATGACGTCGGCGTCCGAGGCGTACGAGAGGTCCTGCCCACCCAGCCGCCCCATGGCCACGACCAGCATCCGGGTGGGCAGCTGCCGCCCGGTGTCGGCTTCCACCCGCGCGATCGCCGAGCGGAGCACCGCATCAACGGTCGCATCGGCCACGTCGGACAGCGCGGCCGCGACCTCCTCGACGGCAAGCAGGCCGAGCACGTCGGCGGCCGCGATGCGGAAGAGTTCCCGGCGCCGCAGCCCGCGGACCGCGGCAGCTGCCTGCTCGGTGCCCTGGTGACGGTCGGCCAGCGTGCGCGCCTCATCCACGAGCGCCTGCTTGGGCTGCGGCAGCAACTCGTCGGTGTCGGCCAGCATCGCCACAGCGTCCGGTGCACGGGTGAGGAGCTCCGAGGCATACCGCGACGTCGACAGCAGCAGCGCCAGCCGTTGCGCCACTGCCGACTCGTCACGCAGCAGCCGCAAGTACCAGGGGGTGGAGCCGAGGGTGTCGCTCACCTGCCGGAATCCGAGCAGGCCGGCATCCGGGTCCGGGCCGGACGCGAACCAGCCGAGCAGTACGGGCAGCAAGGTGCGCTGGATCGCCGCCCGTCGGCTCACGCCCGAAGAGAGCGCCTGCAGGTGCCTCAGCGCACCGGCGGGATCGGTGTAGCCGAGCAGCGTGAGCCGGTCCCTCGCCGCCTCCGGCGTCAGCCGCGCCTGACCTGGCTCGAGTTTGGCAACCGCGTTGAGCAGAGGCCGATAGAACAGCTTCTCGTGCAGTCGGCGGACGTCGCGGGATAGATCCCGCCAGCGCTTGCCGAGCTCCGCGGCGGGGTCCGCCCGAAGGCCGATGGAGCGGCCCAGCCAGCGCATGTCCTCTGCTGCGTCCGGCAGCAGGTGCGTCCGGCGCAGGCTGCGCAGCTGCAGCCGGTGTTCGAGCGTGCGCTGGAAGGCGTAGGCATCGGCCAGCGCCCGTGCGTCGTCGCGTCCGACGTAGCCCCAGGTGGCCAATTGCTCCAACGCCCGCAGCGTGGTGGGCGATCGCACCGTGAGGTCCGACGCGCCGTGCACCATCTGCAGCAGTTGCACCGAGAACTCAATGTCGCGCAGGCCGCCGACACCGAGCTTGAGCTCCCGGCCGGAGTGCTTAGCCGGGATCGCGGCTTCCACCCGACGTCGCATCGCCTGTACGTCGGCGACGAAGTCGGGGCGCCGCGATGCGCTCCATACCCCGGGCCGAGTCTCGGAGACGAACGCCTCGGCCAGCTCCGCGTCCCCAGCAGCGGCGCGCGCCTTGAGCAGGGCCTGGAACTCCCAGGTCTTTGCCCACTTGCCGTAGTAGTCCAGGTGACTGTCGAGCGTGCGCACGAGCGCGCCGGACTTACCCTCCGGGCGCAGGCCGGCATCAACCTCCCAGATGGATCCTTCGATGGTGCTCGCCACCGTGATGTTCATCAGGCGCTGCGCCAGCCGCGTGGCCACCCGCAGCGCCTGGGCCTCCTCAGCCCCCTCGGCCGGCGCGGCGACGAAGATCACGTCCACGTCCGACAGGTAGTTCAGTTCCAGTCCGCCGCACTTGCCCATGGCGACGATCCCGAGGCGCGCCTGGGCATGCCCGGGAACCTCGGCCCGGGCGATCGCCAGCGACGTCTCCAGGACGGCATCCGCGAGTTCGCTGAGCGCCTCGGTGACGTCCACCACCTGCAGCCCGGAGTTCAGATCCGCATTCACGATGCGCAGCAGTTGACGCCGGTAGGCGCGCCGCAGGGCCACGTAGTGATCGCCACCGGAGTCGGCCGGCAGCAGGCCCGTGCGGTCGAACTCACCGTGGCCGACGTTCGCCGCGCCGAGCGCCACAGGCACCTCGGCAGCGGGATCGGCGCCCACCGCGGTCAGCAGCTCGGCGCGCACGTACGCGCGGCTGAGCAGCGGGGCCTCGTCTGCCACCAGAGGCCACCAGCTCGGGTGGCGCAGCAGCACCTCGCCCAGACCGGCACTCACCCCGAGAACGGTCAGGATCCGGCGGCGTCGGTCCGGGTCTTCGGCCAGCGCCTTCACCAGCTCCGGCGGGCAATCCTGGTCGTCGAGCAATCTCGACACGAGAAGCAGGGCCTGGTCCGGGTCGGCGGCCGCCGCGAAATCGCGGATCCCGTCGTCGGGAAGGCCCGCCATCACTGGTGCGTCCAACAGCCGCACCGCCTTGTCCAAGTCGCTGAAGCCCACCGCGGCCAGCGCCGCCTTGGACCGCGCGTCATCCGAGCGGGAGACCTTGGTCATCGAAGTCCGCCGGCCGTCAGAGGATGCGCAGATAGCGGTCGAGCTCGAACTGCGTCACCTGGCGTCGGTACTCGGTCCACTCGGCGCGCTTGTTGGACAGGAAGAAGTCAAAGACGTGCTCGCCCAGAGTCTCGGCGACGAGCTCCGAACGCTCCATGGCCGCGATGGCGCCGTTCAGGCTGCTCGGCAGCGGTTCGAGGCCCATCGCGCGGCGCTCGCGGTCGGTGAGGGACCACACGTCGTCCTCCGCCTCGGGCGGGAGCTCATAGCCCTCCTTCACGCCCTTCAGACCGGCGGCCAGCATCAAGGCGAACGCCAGATAGGGATTGCAGGCCGAGTCCGGCGAGCGAATCTCGATCCGCGTCGAGTTGCCCTTGTGCGGCTTATACATCGGCACCCGCACCAGCGCCGAGCGGTTGTCGTGGCCCCAGCAGACGTAGGTCGGCGCCTCGCCGCCGGCGGCCAGCCGCTTGTAGGAGTTGACCCATTGGTTGGTGATCGCGGTCATCTCCGGGGCGTGGACGAGCAGCCCGGCGATGAACTGCCGGGCGGTGCGCGACAGCCCCATCGGAGCCGACGGGTCGGCGAAGGCGTTGGCATCGCCCTCGAACAGACTCAAGTGGGTGTGCATGCCCGAACCCGGGTGGTCCCGGAACGGCTTGGGCATGAATGTGGCGTACACGCCGGCCGCGCTGGCGACCTCCTTGACGACTGTCCGGAAGGTCATGATGTTGTCCGCGGTGCTGAGCGCATCGGCGTAACGCAGGTCGATCTCCTGCTGCCCCGGACCGCCCTCGTGGTGACTGAACTCCACCGAGATGCCCATGTCCTCCAGCATCGTGATCGCGCTTCGGCGGAAGTCCTGCGCCGGGCCGAGCGGGGCGTGGTCGAAGTAGCCGGCATCGTCCACCGGCTTCGGCCGACGGCCCTCCGCAGGACGTCCCTTGAGCAGGTAGAACTCGATCTCCGGGTGGGTGTAGAAGGTGAAACCATCGGCGGCGGCCCGGTCCAGGGCCCGCTTGAGCACCCAGCGCGGATCGGCGTGCGACGGTGAACCGTCCGGCAGCGCGATGTCGCAGAACATCCGCGCGACGGCGTCCTTGTCCCCGCGCCAGGGCAGGATCTGGAAGGTCGAGGGATCCGGCCGGGCCAGCATGTCGGCCTCGGTGACGCGGGTGAAGCCCTGGATCGACGAGCCATCGAAGCCGATGCCCTCGTCGAAGGCTCCCTCGAGCTCCGCCGGGGCGATAGCCACCGACTTCAACTGGCCGAGCACGTCGGTGAACCACAACCGAACGAAGCGGATGTCGCGCTCCTCGATGGCGCGGAGCACGAACTCGGTCTGCTTGTCCATGGGCCTAGCCTGCCACCGCGAGGTTTCCATCGTGTGTCGGCCACGGCGCGCACGGGTAGCAGGCCTGCCAGAATCCGGTCATGACGATCATTCGGCTGGCGCTCGCGCAGGTGAACCCGACGGTGGGCGATCTGGCGGGCAACGCCGCGATCGTGGTGGCGCGCACCCGCGATGCAGTGGCGGCCGGAGCGGACCTGGTGGCGTTTCCAGAGATGATGCTCACCGGCTACCCGATCGAGGATCTCGCGCTGCGGGAGTCATTCCAGCGCGCGAGCCGTGCAGCCCTCGGCGACCTTGCTCGGGAACTGGCCGACGAGGGCTGTGGCGGCGTTGGGGTGGTGGTCGGGTTCCTGGACGCGGTGGGGGACCAGTCCCCGGAGCCGTCTCCGGGCTACCCGCGCGGCGGTGCCCGTAACGCCGCAGCCGTGCTGTTCGGCGGCCAGGTTGTCGCGGTCTACGCCAAGCACCACCTGCCCAACTACGGGGTCTTCGACGAGTTCCGGTACTTCGTGCCCGGCGACGAGGGGCTGCTCGTCCGGCTCAACGGCGTCGATGTGGCGCTGGCCATCTGCGAGGACCTTTGGCAGCCCGGCGGCCCGGTGGCCGAGGTGCGAGCCGCGGGTGCGGGTCTGCTCGTGGTGATCAACGGCTCGCCCTACGAGCGAGCCAAGGACGACCTCCGGCTCGACCTCTGCCGGCGTCGCGCGACCGAGGCCGGCTGCACCCTCGCGTACGTCAATATGGTCGGCGGCCAGGACGAGTTGGTGTTCGACGGCGACTCGATGGTTGTCGGCGGCGACGGCGAGGTGCTGGCCCGGGCCTACGAGTTCGTCGAGCAGCTCGTGGTACTGGATCTGGACCTGCCGGGCGCGCAGGGCCAGCATTGCGACACGAGCTCCAGGCAACGGGTCGAGCTGACGACCGCGCCGGCCCTTCGCCCACAGCTGCCCGCCGCCTCGGTCGCCCCCGAGCTGGACGATGCTCCCGAGGTCTATCGCGCACTGGTGCTGGGCCTGCGCGACTACGTCGGCAAGAACGGCTTCGAGACGGTAGCGCTCGGACTGTCCGGGGGCATCGACTCCGCTCTCGTGGCGGCCATCGCCTGCGACGCGATCGGGGCGGCCAACGTCATCGGCGTGTCCATGCCGAGCAAGTACTCGTCCCAGCACTCGCGCGACGATGCCGCCGACCTGGCCGAGCGGACCGGGCTGCAGTACCGCACGGTCCCGATCGCACCGCTGGTGGCGGCCTTCGACGAGTCGCTGGGGCTGACCGGCCTGGCCGAGGAGAATCTGCAGGCCCGCGTGCGCGGAGTCACGCTCATGGGCATCAGCAACGCGGAGGGCCCACTGGTGCTCGCCACGGGCAACAAGAGCGAGATCGCCGTCGGGTACTCGACGATCTACGGCGACGCCGTCGGCGGTTTCGCCCCCATCAAGGACGTCCCCAAGTCCTTGGTGTGGAAGCTGGCCCACTGGCGCAATGCCCATGCCCAGGCCAGTGGCGAGACTGCCCCGATCCCGCCCAACTCGATCACCAAGGCGCCGTCCGCGGAGCTCCGGCCCGACCAGTTGGACAGCGACTCGTTGCCGGACTACGCGCTGCTCGACGACATCCTGGACGCCTACGTCGAACACGACCGCGGCGCCCAGGAGTTGTTGGCCGCGGGTTTCGAACACGAGGTTGTCGAGCGGATCGTGCGTCTGATCGACTTCGCTGAGTACAAGAGGCGGCAGTACCCGCCGGGAACGAAGATCACCTTCAAGGCCTTCGGTCGCGATCGCCGCCTGCCCATCACCAATCGCTGGCGCGAGCACCCGACGCCCTGACCGGGCAGGGCTGCGCCGAAATACAACCGGGGGGTCGCTAGCGCTCAGGTGCCCTCAGGTGTCACCATGTTCGCGTCCGGGGACTCCGTCGGGGAGCCTCGAGATTCGGAGGATGACTATGTCCACCCGCCTCTACGGCGCCCCCGAGGGCGCTACCCGCCGCGTCACTGTCCACGACCTCGCCGCCGCCAAGGCCGCAGGCGACAGGTGGCCGATGATCACTTCCTATGACGCCCTCACCGCCGGGCTTTTCGACGAGTCCGGTATCCCGGTCATGCTGGTCGGGGACTCCGCGGCCATGGTCGTGTACGGCTACGACTCCACCATTCCGATCACCGTGGATGACCTCATCCCGCTCACGCGGGCGGTGGTCCGCGGCACGCGTCGCGCCATGGTCGTGGCAGATCTTCCCTTCGGCTCCTACCAGGAGGGCCCGGCCCAAGCCCTCGCCACCGCCACACGGTTCATGAAGGAGGCCGGCGCCCACGCGGTCAAGCTCGAGGGGGGCGCCCGCGTGCTGCCTCAGATCGAGGCACTGGTGGCCGCCGGCATCCCGGTGATGGGCCACCTGGGACTGACGCCGCAGTCCGTGCACGCGCTCGGCGGCTACAAGGTGCAGGGACGGGGCGAGGCCGGGCAGATCCTGATGCAGGACGCCAAGAACCTGCAGGCGGCCGGGGCCTTCGCAGTGGTGCTCGAGGTGGTGCCGCACGACCTCGCAGAGGCCGTCACCCGGTCGTTGGGCATGCCCACGATCGGCATCGGAGCCGGTGCCGCGACGGACGCCCAGGTGCTCGTCTGGCAGGACATGGCCGGCCTCACGCCCGGCCGCCCGGCCAAGTTCGTCAAGCAGTACGCGGACCTCCGCGGGGTGCTCGGAGCCGCCGTGCAGCAGTGGGCCGAGGAAGTCGCCACCGGGGCCTACCCCGACGCTGACCATCAATACAGCTGAACGCAGCGCTCCCCGCGCATCACCCTTCGCAACGTGGGACTCTGACGTCACCTGAACCGTGGACAAGGAGTACGCATGCGAGTAGTGGTCGCTCTCGGAGGCAACGCGTTGCAGAAGCGCGGCGAGCCGATGACGGTGGAGAACCAGCGGGAGAACGTCCGCACCGCCTGTCGTGCCCTGAGTCCGGTGGCCATGGAGCACGAACTGGTGATCTCGCACGGCAACGGCCCGCAGGTGGGTCTGCTGTCGCTGCAGGCATCGAGCTACGACGAGGCCTCCACCTATCCCTTCGACGTCCTGGGTGCCCAGACCGAGGGCATGATCGGCTACTTCATCGAGCAGGAACTGGGCAATTTCCTGCCCTACGAGAAGTCCATAGCGACGATTCTCACGATGACCTTGGTGGATGCTGACGACCCGGCCATGGCCGACCCGACCAAGTTCGTCGGTCCGGTGTACTCCGAGGAGGACGCCAAGCGCCTCGCGGAGGAGAAGGGCTGGACGGTCAAGCAGGACGGCGACAAGTGGCGCCGAGTCGTGCCCTCACCGGTGCCGATGCGGATCTTCGAGATTCGTCCGATCAAGGCGCTGCTGGACCTCGGCGCAGTGGTGGTGTGCACCGGCGGCGGCGGCATCCCGACGATGTACCTGCCCGGTGACACCGAACTCGAGGGTCCATGGGACTTCAACGAGAAGCACCTCGTCGGCGTCGAGGCCGTCATCGACAAGGACCGCTCGTCGGCGGTGCTCGCCCAGGACCTCGAGGCCGAGCTGCTGGTGATCGCGACCGACGCCGATGCTGTCTACCTGAACTGGGGCACCCCGGAGCAGAAGGCGATCTTCGAGATCTCCCCCGACGACATCGAGGCCTACGATTTCCCGGCCGGTTCGATGGGCCCCAAGGTCGAGGCTGCCGCCGAGTTCGCCCGGCGCAACCCCGGTCGGGTGGCCGTCATCGGCGCGCTGGAGGACCTCCCCGCGATCATGGCTGGACAGAAGGGCACCCGCATCACCACTGATGCCGGCGAGGCGAGCTTCCACTAAGGCCCGCCACTGGGCGAATGCGCATTCGCTCGCGATCTCACCCCTGTCCCACCTCGGTGTGCCGGCTCTCTACCCAGGCGTCCAATTCCCGCGGCGGCATCGGCCGGGCAAGCAGGAAGCCCTGCAGGACGTCGATCCCCGCACCGACGAGCAACCCGGCGGTCTCGTCGTCTTCGACTCCTTCGGCCACCACCCGCAGCCCGAGCGCGTGCGCCATCTGCACCGTCGAGCGTACGATCCGGCGCGCGCGCTCGGCAGTGCGCAACTCCTGCACGAAGGATCGGTCGATCTTGAGTTCCTGCGCATGCAGGTCGCGCAAGTACGCGAGCGCGGAGAAGCCCGTTCCGTAGTCGTCGAAGGCCACATCGACGCCGTGCTTGTTGAGCTGCTGCAACACGGCCATCGCCCGCTCCGCGTCGGACAGGAACGACTCCTCGGTGACCTCGACCACGATGGACCCCGGCGACAGCCGGGCCTGCTCGATCAGGTCAATGAGCTCGGGGATGACGGCACCGCTCATCAGTTCTGGCGGGGCGACATTGATCGAAACCCGCCAGCGCCGTCCCTGTCCAGCCCAGCGCGCGGCATCGGAGACGGCCTGGATCATCACCACCTTCGTGAGCGCTGCCATCAGGCCCGAGCGACGCGCGACGGGCAGGAAGTCGCTCGGCGGGCGCACCTGACCTGACGGCGCACGCCAGCGGACGAGCCCCTCCACCCCCACGACGCACTTCGTGACGGCATCGACTTGTGGCTGGTACCAGACCTCGATGTCCCCCGCCTGGAGCGCGCGACGCAGAGCGTCCACTTCGCGCAAGTGCGTGCTGAAGGTGTCGTCATCGGCTTCGCTGAAGATCAACACTCCGGAGCGATGGGCCTTCGCCTGGCGCAGCGCCAGATGGGCGCGCTGCAGCAAGCGATCGGGGGCCTCGTCCGGCGTGCGCACGGCCGCCCCGGCGGTCGCCCCCAGCTCGACCTCGAGGTCCGCCAGCAGAATGGGCTCGGCCAGGACCGCCCGAATGGATGTGGCCGTGGCGAGGACCGACTGGGTGTCTGACGTCCGCAACGCGACAGCGAACACGTCACTCTCGAGCCGGCCCACCACCACGGCGTCGGGTACGTCGTCCTGCAGTCGCTGACCGAAGGCGCGCAGCACGTCGTCCCCGCTGGCGTGGCCGAAGGACTCGTTGACGTCCTTGAAGCCATCCACTCCGACGAGGACCAACGCCGCGGGACCGGAGGGCGCCGAGCGCCGCAGCGCAGCGACGATCCCCCGCCTGTTGGGCAGGCCAGTCAGATCGTCGCGAAGGGTGCGCCGATAGGCGTCGGTGGCGGCGCGCGCCTGCTCCAAGGCGATCACCATGCGAGTCCCGACGGCGACGAGGGTGATGATGGCCGGAACCGTCACGTAGAGGGCGCCGACCTGTGGGTAAGGCAGAGCCAGAACGAGCACGGCGATGCCCGCCGGGAGCAGCAGGGCGACGGCGGCCATGCGCTCGTTCGGCTCATCGACGGCCCGCGCCCGCCGCGTGCACGCCGCCTGGACCACCACCACTAGAGCCGCCAGCCACAGGAACTCTTGGGCCATCGGGAACTCGTAGCGCCCGTTCGACAGGTTGCCGAACAGCAACGTGTCCGCCACGGCCAACAACAGGAAGCCAGCGATCAGCGCCACGCTGCGCGCCGACACGGGCCGCTGCCGCAATCCCATCTGCCCCACGATCAGCAGCACCAGCACGATGTCGCACAGCGGGTACAACAGGGCGACGAGCACAGGCAGTCCGGCTGCCCCCAACGAGCTTGCCGCCGGCAGGAGCAGCACGCCCCCCGCCAGGCACGCGGCCGCACCGGTGAGAGCTGCGGCCTCGCACCACAAGGCTGGGGAGGACCGCATGTGCCGATTGGCGTCGAGGAGGATGAACGGGACGAAGCCGAGATAGGACGCCAGGAACAACCACTCGGCTGGCGACAGCGGCAACATCACCCCACCGGGATCAGTGGCGCCCAACACCACCGCGCTGCCCGCCGCCCAGAGGACCAAGGCTGCGGCAAGCGCCAGCAGCGCGCGGCGTTGGCTGGGGCGATTGCCAGCAGTCACCAGTACCCGAGCGAGCCCGGCGACGAACACGCACGCCGTCACCATGATGACGACCAGCGTCTGCCTCTGGTCGTCGCGGCCGATCAGGCGGACGACCGCATAGGCGCCCAGCGCGCACCACAGCGCGATGGATGTGACCCGGTCACTGGTCGGCTCGTGAGGCATCCGCTCCCCGGCCCGTGCCTCGGCCACCGCCATCACGTCATCATAGGGCGGAAGCCGGGCGCACGATGCCCCTCGTCGACAGACCTCGTTGGTACCGTGGCCACGCACGCTGATCCGCCTCTGCGGCTCAACGCAGTAGCCTGCTGGAGCGGCACACGGCCACGATGACGGGGAGCTCGGGATGACGGATCTAATCGCCGAGCAGATCGACGCGGAGATCCAGCCAGAAGCGGCCACATCGGATGCGCGCAGACATCGGCCGCCCCGGCTGCTGGCGCTGCTGCCCGGCGCCGGCGTTGGCGCAGCCATGATCTGGACAAGCGGCATCCTCACGCCCTCCGGTCGGGTGTTCACCCTGGTGGACGATGCGCTGATCTCCATGTCGTATGCCCGCACCCTCGTCGAAACCGGCGAATTCGTGTGGTTCCCGGGGGCGCCAAAGGTGGAGGGCATCACCAATCCGCTCTGGGCGCTCATCATGACGATCCCGCAGGCTCTGGGCCTCAGCGATTCCGCCAGCTGCCTCGTGATGTCCCTCGTCGGCCTGGGGTGCGTATTGGGCGCCGCCTTCCTGGCCGGCGGACTGGCGGTCAGGATGTTGGACCCGGGTCGCGCCGGAGGGACCGCAGGCGCCGTCGCGGCCGGCCTGACCACGGCGACCGTGGGCCTGGGGTGGCCGCTGCTGTTCTGGTCCGTGTTCGGCCTTGAGGTCGGCTTCGTGGCCATGCTCACCGTCGCGGCGATTGCGCTGGCAGTGCGCTCGGCCGCGCGTGATTTGAGCGCGCGCTCGCTCTTCGCCGTTGGTGGAGTGCTCGCAATCGGGCTGCTCACCCGGCCGGACTTTGCCGTCGTGGCCGGCGCCGTGGGCCTTTGGGCGGTGGCGCTGCCCGCGCGTTTCGTGGCGCCCCCGAGTCAAGCACTGGCAGTGCCGCCGCGGTGGCAGCGGGCCGCTGCAGTATGGTCGCTGCCGGTGCTGGCTGCCATCCTGCTGACCATCGCTCGCCTGACTTACTACGGTGCCGTCCTGCCCAACACCTACACGCTGAAGATGAGCGGCTCATCGGCGCTGGAGCGCATCGGGCGTTCTTGGAGCATCCACCACGAATTGCTGATCTGGGGGATCCCCACCGCTGCCGCGGCCGTGCTGCTGGCCCGCCGCGCCGGGGTGGCTCAACGCCTGGCGGTCATCCTCGTTGTCGGTACCGCCGCACTGCTTGCCGCGTATGCCCTGTACAGCGGCGGCGACG
>JBIRBF010000211.1:0-4211 GCA_044326505.1 Candidatus Nanopelagicales bacterium
CACCGCGCCGAGCCAACGCGCGATCGCCTCATCGGCTGGCGCGCTCTTGCCGCTGTGCGCCTCGGTCCCGCGGGTGACGTGCCAGGCGTCCGGGGACAGCCGCTGCGCCTCGGACAGGCAGAGCCGGGAGATCTCCATCTGCGTTCCCAGGTGGCCCGAGACGATCTGCACCGTGCCGTGGTGCACGCCGTCGATCGCCTCGCCGTTGAGCACGCAGACCAGCTTCGCGCCGAGTTGCTTCCGGATCTCTCGCACGCGCGCCCAGTACTCGAGCCAGAGCGACCACATCCAGACCTGAGTCTTGCTCGGCGAGTAGTGCCCGCCGTCGTCGAGATCCACCCCGCCAGACGGGCAGAGGCCGAGCGTCGAGCCGCAATGGAGATCCCCGACTACGGCGACGACGACCGGCTGCTGTTCGGTGCGTTTCCGTTTGCTCAAAGAACCTCCACAATGAAAGGGGATCGGACCTGGTTCATGGTTGCCTCTGCGGCCTCGAGCGCGGCGCGGACGCGGGACGCCGGTCGCATCTTGGAGTTGCGCAGGGTGAAGAGCGCGGCCAGGGCTGACGTCTCCCCGGTCCCGGCGGCAATCCCCCACTCCGGCGCCGAGACCACGCCGAAGTCATCCGACACGTAGAACAGCTTGCCGGCCGTGCCCACGATCAGGTTGCCGTTGAAGCACGTTGAGCCGTTCTCCGATCGCCCGACCGCGCCGATCTGCGTCAGGACTTGGCGCAGCCGCTCGACGAACACGATGCGCACGTACTCCTCCGGGTCTGCGTCCGCCACCGGCTCGGGCGTGAGTAGGTAGAGCGCGGCGTCGACGACCCGCTGCGCGCCGGACGCGCCGACGATCCAGGTGCCGAGCTTGCGCACCTTCGGCGACCGGTTCGTGACGTAAGTGCAATCGTCCCCGGCGAAGGAGTCGGCGCCGATCCAAACTTTCTTGCCGTCGGCCACCGCGGCGATGCAGGTCACCGCACGAACCTGCGCTCGGCGTCGTACCAGTGCGTTGTGATCAGGAGGCGACCGTGGAGCCACGTCTTCATAACCACCGCGAACCCGACCTTGAGCCTGCCTTTCGACAGGTACACCAGCAGGCCCGAGTCGATGTCCGTGTTCTCACCCTCGGTGGTGTAGACCTCGAAGACGGGCAACGGGGTAGCGCCCCACGGGAACGAGGTAACTTCGCAGCGCATTTGCCACGACGGCGGCGCGGCCTGGCACTTGAAGGCCGGATCGGGCAGCGAAGCGGACGCCGCTGAGGCGACGAACGCCAGGACCGCGAGGCGTTTCACCCGGCCCGCCACTCTTGGGTGACGCCGCCGGTCCGCTCTTCCTCGAGCACCGCCCACGAACCATCCGACCGCTGCAGGACGTACCGAGCGCCGCCCTGTCCCGGGGGGCTCTCGGTGAACGCCGTCGACGCGCTGCCATCGCCGTGGTGGCGGATGACGAACGGCTGGGCGGTGTGGGGCAGCGGGCCGTCGAGCCGCGGCCGGTAGCCGGCGGCCAGCGCGAGGTTCACCGCCGACGCGCGGACCCGGCCCGGGCGCAGGCCAAGCGCCTTGAGGACGGTCCGCCATTCCAAGTCCCGCATCAGGTTCCAGGGAATGCGCGGGCCGGTGGAGTCGATGCCGTCCTTCCCGCCGCTGTCGTCGTCGCCGTCTTCGCCGCCGCAGCGCGCGCCGGCGATCGCCAGGGTGCCCGCCCGGGAGCGGTCCACTAGGCTCCAGACCGCCAGCTGACCTTCCATCCAGGCCGTCGCCGCGGCGAGGACTTCCGGCTGGTCCAGACGGATGCCCAGGGCGATCAGGCCCCAGACCCACTTGCTCCAGGTGTAGTGGTGCGACGCGGTGAAGCTCTCGTCACCCCACCGGATCGTGCGCGGCTGGTCGGTGACGCACTGCATCCCGCAGCGCTCCTGCAGCGCGAAGTATTCGAGCAGTTCCCGCTCGCGGGCAGCCTCGGCGTCCGGCCCCAGGCGATTGACCACCGACCATGCCCACGACATCGCGTGCTTACCCATCCGCATATTGGGCGTCTTGGCGCCGCCGATCCTGTGCGGGTCCGCGCCGCCGCGCTTGCCGGCGAGGACAAGGTCGAAGCTCAGGTTGAGCGGGACGAAGACGCCCTTGCTCACCGCACCCCCCAGGCCACCTCGCCCAGCAGGTACGCCCTCCCGCGGTCCGTCCGCTCCCAGCCGGCCACCGCGCCCAGCTCGAGCCGGCGGATCTTCACCGGCCGCCAGCGCACCTCCGCGCGGATCAGGCTCAGCGCGTCCTCGGTCTTGCCGTAGGCCGCGGCGATCTCCCACCGGTTGCGCAGCGAGAACCGCGGCTCGGGGTTCGGCTTGAAGTCGAGCCCGGCCGTTCCCGTTCCGGGATCGATCGTTCCCAGCGCCGTGCCGCCCCAAGGGGCCGGGGCGACGATCCATTCGCCGGTGATCTCCGCGGCGAAGGCCGGCTCCCGGCCGGTGAACACCGGCGCCGACGGCGAGCGCGGCGCCAGCAGGTCCGGGCGGTTGTAGTCCGCCGCGATCCGCTTGCGCGTCTTATCCGCAGGCTGCGCCAACTCGACGGATAAGGTCTCGGTGACCTTCGGCGCCTCGGCGATCCGCTTGGTAGGCCGCGGCACGTAGGCTTCCGGCGTCGGCGCCGACCGCCCGGCGAGCTCGCCCAGCACCAGCACCGCCACGACTGCGCCGGCCAGCGCCCAGCCCGGCCGGCTGTTGAGCAGCTTCCACGCGCCCTTCAGCGCGGCCCAGGCTGCGGCCCAGGTCACGACTGCCCCGGGTGGTTGGCGCGCCACCAGGCGTCGTAACTGAGGATGCGCTGCGCCAGCGACTTCGCGCCCTTGATCTTGCCAGGCCCGACAGCGATGTCACCCCACGCCAGGATCTTCTCCGCGTCGCTCCGCATGGCGGCCCCAAGGCGCGGCCAGGCCGGCGGACAGGGAGGACACGGCGGGCAGACGTGGGGCGGCGGCGGGTCGACCGGATCCACGGGAGGATCGACCGGCGGAGGCGGGGGCGGGGGTGGCGGGTCGATTGGTGGCGGTGGCGGCGGAGGATCGACCGGCGGCGCGACGCCGAACAGCTCGGCATGCTTCGCCTGGAACCAGCGCCACGCAAGCGCCGTGGGCGACGCGCCGACGATCATGCAGTCGGTGTAGATCCGCGAGTCCTTGACGCCGCCGCCGGGCCGCAGGGTGATCAGGCTCTGATTGATCCCGAGCGGATTGCTCGGGTGCAGCGCCACTTCGAGCACGGCGTCCGGGCCGAAGGCCTCGCCGTCGCCGATCTTGTAGGCCTCGGTGAAGTCGACCCCGTAGCGCTGCTGCGCGACGGCCAAGTCCTGCCCGTCCCACACGACCTCGGGGTTGAACACGCCGTGCACCACCCGCGGCGACAGGTCCAGCCGGCGGGTTAGGGTGGTGACGAATGTGACCGAGCGCGCGATGCCGCGGCCGATCTCGAGGTAACTCTGGTCGCTCATGCCTTCTCCTGTCGAATCGTGAGGAAGTACTGCTCCCGGAAAAGGATCGTCTTCAAGTGCTCGAAGAACTGGTTGAACGCCGTCCGCGAGTCGTTCACCCGATCGGGACCGCGCGACGTGCCCAGCAGCAGACACCCCTCGGTGTCCGCGTCGGTGTTGCCGGCGTGGATCCTGATTCCCGTGAAACCTGGGACAAAGAGCAGCTCCGGCATCAGCTTCTGGAACCGGTTCGAGGGACTGATGACAACCCGGTAGCGGCCCGCCGGGATCGCCGTCGCGCCCGGCACCTTCCAGTCCTGCACGGGCTTGCCGGGGATCTCGCGCACGCGGTCCTCGAGCACGTACCAGTTGCCGCCCACGCCGGACATGCCGGAGGTGAGCACGCCGATCGTCGAGCGTTCCGTGAGCCAGCGGCGGGTCAGGGTGGCTTCCATCAGGTGGCCGCCGGATGTTCGTCGAGTTCCAGCGGGAGCGGCGGAATGGCGATGCCGTTCGCGCGCAACGCCTTGACCAGCAGTTCCTCGCGGCGCCACGACAACTCCAGGGACTTCTCCACCGCGGCCAGGCGGTTGGCCAGGTCACCGATGGTCGTGCCGTAGGCCCGGCTCATTGACTCGTTGGCGCTCGCCTCGGCGCTCTTTGCGGTCGCCTTGCCGCCGAAGATCCAGCCGACGGCGCCGGTAGCGAGTGCGGCAATCGCGCCGATGACCAACTG
>JBIRBF010000214.1:0-4073 GCA_044326505.1 Candidatus Nanopelagicales bacterium
GATGCAACTGCCTCACCCTGGATCCTGGTGTCGGGCGCGGGGCTGGTGTCGGTGATGCGGCTGGCCGCGGGGGCGGATTCGATCGAGGACATGGACCTGTAGCGCCGCGGCGGCATGCCCAGGCTGTTCGCCTGTGCACGCGCCGCCCTCGACGATGACGACCTGGCCATCGCCGCGATCACGGCCGCCGAGTTCCGCGTCGGTATCCAGGCCAGGCGGGCCGGGATGGCGGCCGCGCTGACCGTCGGCCCCACCATCTACCTCAGCAGCGACCCTCGCTGAACCGCCTCCGGCGAAATCCGGGTCGCACGTCTGCGGCAATCGCCGAGACGGACAGTCATTCTTGGCACTGAAACGACGAGCGCGCCCCGCCTTGTGAATTGCGGGAGGTCGGGCCCGTTTAGTGGACTCCCGATTCAGCGCCGACTCGGGAAACGCAGTCGCGTCACGATCCTTCCCGCAGAGTCGGAGACCGCCATGAAGCGCCACTACACCCCCCGGGTCTGCGCACTCCTCACGGTTTCACTGGCCGGCGTTCTGCTCGCCGCCGCGCCCGCCGCGGCCGCATCAGACTGCGACGCGAGCACGGTCAGCGGCAGCAACGCGTCGGTGGTGACCGGCTCCTGCCTGGTGCCATCGAGAGTGGCGTGGGTGCGTATCGACGCGATCGGCGGCGGGGGCGGCGGCGGCGCCGGCGGCACGACCTCGGGCCGGGCAAGGTGCGCATCTCCTGGACCGCGCCGCCAAGCGGTGGTTCCACCATCACCCGCTACACCGCAGCCGCCCGTTCGCAGAGCACCCTGTCGGGGACTCCGTTCAGCGACTATGCGCGCGGGGCGGCCGGGTTCGTAGCACCGTGACGCCCGAGCTGTGGATATCGCCGCGGCTGGTGATCCTGTGCGCGGTCGATACGGCCGCTGGCTCACCAGGAAATGACACCGACGGGTTCGGGGGATCAGCAGTCGAAACCGGGTCGTAGGGCGACCGACGGGGTGGCGTTGACGATCGCGTTCACCGGCGCGGGCCCAAAGGTGCTGTGCACACACGGGGGCCTAGCGGTGGAAACTGACCTCGGCCACACGGCCTGGCTACTCGGCCCGAACGGCGCCGAGGCATCGAACATCGTCCACTGGCTCGCCGGCGGCGCATCTGTCGCACTGGCAGTCGCGGACAGCCTGCCCGACGATCCGATCGCGGTTGCCATGTGCGGCGGCCTGGATTCGACCACCGTGGCAGCCTTCGAGGAGACGCTGTCACCGGTACTCAATCCCGCATCCCGAACTGCAGGCGGGCGCCCGTCACACATCCCTCCGGCGCAGTGCCACACCGGCGAGGGCAAGGAGCCCGAGCACCCACGCGCCGAACACCGCCATCCCGGCCCCGCTGCTCAGCGAATCGGCCCCGGCGGTCACTGACGTGAACGATCCTGCGGCCTGTGAGGGCAGGTACTTCAGAGTTCCCGAGACGCTTTCGGGCAACAGCGCCTGCAATAGCGACGGCGCGATCAAGATGCCGCCGACTAGCACGCCGATGCCGCCAGCCGTGCTCCGCAGCAGCACCCCGAGTGCGATGCCGATAAGGCCTATGCCCACCAGGTATGCAGCCGTGCCCAGGACGGCGCGCAGCACGCCGGAGTCGAAGAGGCCCACGGTGGCGGCGTCGCCGGCACCCAGGACCGCCATGCCAACAAAGAACGCCGCGAGAACCGACACCAGCGCAGCTGGCACGCTCATTCCCAGGAAGGCGACCACTTTGGCCGTCAGCACTCGAAGTCGACCCGGCGCAGCAGCCAGCGAGGTGCGGATCAGCCCGGAGGTGAACTCCCGCGAGCCCACGAGCACGCCGACGACGCCGACGATCAACACGGCCAGGTTGGCGCCCGTCAGGACCGTCGTCACCGGGTCCTGCCCGCTGAACGCGCCGGGACCGCCGGCGCCGCTCGGCGCGCCTGGGGGCGTGGGGGCTGAAATCGCCCCGGTGGCCACCGAAGCGGCCATCGCACCGAGCCCGACCATCACCAGGACCACGGCTGCCAACGAGATGAGCACCGAGCGAGTCGTGATGAGTTTGACCCACTCGCTGCGCACCGTGCGCAGCCAGGTCAGGCGATACGGAGTCGGCGCCGCGGCGTCGACGGTGGCCGGGGGCGGGACGAGGGTGGTGGCGGTCATCAGGCGGCCCTGCTCTCTGTTGTCGTGTGGTTGTCGTGGGTGGTGGCTGTGCCGCCGTGGTACTCTACGGAATCCCGCGTGAGGTCCATGAAGGCCTCCTCCAGGGAGGCCTGGTGGTCGACGAGCTGGTGGATCGGGACCCCTGCGGCGGCGGCCAGGTCACCGACCATCGCGCCGACGGCGCCGTCGATGGTCAGCGTCTCGTCGTCGTCTCGGGTGACGTGCAGCCCGACATCGGCCAGGACTGCGGCGAGTTCCGCTGCCCGCGGGCTACGCACGACGACGCGGGTGTGGGAGTTGGCGGCGATGAAGGCGTCCATCGAGGTGTCGGCGAGCACCTTGCCTCGGCCGACGATGATGAGGTGGTCCGCCGTCAGTTCCATCTCGCTCATCAGGTGGGAAGAGACGAATACGGTGCGGCCCTCGGCGGCGAGGTCCCGCATGAGGCCGCGGATCCACAGGATCCCGTCGGGGTCCAGCCCGTTCACCGGCTCATCCAGCAGCAGGATCGCCGGATCGGCCAGCAACGCCTGCGCGATGCCCAGCCGCTGCCCCATGCCGAGCGAGAACGAGCCCGCGGACGAGCTCGCGACATCGGTGAGTCCGACGATCTCGAGTACCTCGTCGACGCGCTTGGTCGGCACGCCGACGGTGGCGCCGACTGCTCGCAGATGGTTGCGGGCCGAGCGCGCCTTGTCCACCGCCTTAGCGTCGAGGAGCGCGCCGATGGTGGCGATCGGAGCCGACAAGTCGGCATACCGCTGACCGTTGACGAGGATCTCACCGGCGTTGGGCCGATCCAGGCCGAGGATCATCCGCATGGTGGTGGACTTCCCGGCGCCGTTGGGGCCGAGAAACCCGGTGACCACCCCCGGCGCGACAGTGAATGACATCGCGTCCACGGCGGTGACGCTGCCGAATCGTTTGGTGACCTGTGCAACTTCGATCATGTGGGACTCCGGAGTCGGGGTTGAGCCGCAGGCAACGGCGGAACCCCTCAAGGGTGCGCGGCGACGGGGCCTGCCCGCATCGAGCAGCCGCAGGCATTCCGAGGTACTACAGACGCAGTAGGCCGGGGCGGAGCGCCGTCAGCGTTCTGTGGGGCGGGCGTCTCCCACCGTGACGAGCCCGGTCTGGAAGGCGACCACCACAAGCTGGGCGCGGTCGCGCACCCCGAGTTTGACCATCGCCCGGTTCACATGGGTCTTGGCTGTGAGCGGCGACACTACGAGTTGCTCGGCTATCTCCGCGTTGGTCAGGCCATGGCCGACGAGAGTCACAATCTCGCGCTCGCGCCCGGTCAGAACGTCGAGGACCTCGGGGGCACCCCCGGGCCCCACCATCGGCTGGGCCAGGAATCGTCCGATGAGAGCTCGGGTGGCACGGGCCGACAGCAGCGCCTCGCCAGCGGCCACGGTGCGGATCCCATCGAGCAACTCGATCGGTCCGACATCCTTGCCGAGGAAGCCCGAGGCGCCCGCCTTCAGCGCGGCGACCACGTACTCGTCCTCCTCGAAGGTGGTCAGGACCAAGATGCGGGTATCGACCAGGGCGGGATCACGGCAGATCAACTCGGTCGCGGCAATGCCGTCGGTGCCCGGCATCCGGATGTCCATCAGCACGACGTCGGGCGTCGTGCTGCGCACGAGCTCGACAGCCGCCGCGCCGTCAGCGGCCTCGCCTACCACCTCCTGGTCGGCGGTCGAGGAGATGAGCGCGACGAAGCCGGCTCGGATCAGAGCCTGGTCGTCGACAACAGCCACCCGGATGGTCATGGGGGCCCTACCGCTGGTTGGCTCATGGGAAGCGTGACCTGCACGAGGAACTCCCCGCCAGCCTTGTCGGCCGTCATGCTCCCGCCCGACGCGGCCACCCGCTCGGCCATACCTGCCAAGCCGTGGC
>JBIRBF010000268.1:0-1525 GCA_044326505.1 Candidatus Nanopelagicales bacterium
CGGCTGCACCGGCAACAGCGCACCGTAGATCCCGGTGCCCGCCGACGCGCCAGACGACCCGAAGCTGATGTTCAGGTAACCGAACACCCGCCGGCCCAACCGCTTGTAGTAGCCGGTCGCGGACGACGCCGTCCCCAAGGCGAGAGCAGTTCCCGACGAGGTCAACGTCGGGGTGTACGACGTGTAGGCGCCGGTGATCTGCGTCTGGATTGCCTCGAGGGTGGTGGCGACCGACCTGGCCCAGTCGTCCAGCGGGTAGGTGCCCGACCCGAGTGGCGTGGCCGCGGCGATCCCATCGGCGGGCACCCCGTCAGTCAGTTCGGTCACATTGTCGGGGTATGCCATCAGACGCCATCCTCTTCACGAAGCCACCGGCGCAGTTCGTCGACGACGCGCTGGCCGGCGTCGGCGGGGTTTGGATAGATCCGCACACCACCACCGAACGAGACCCACTCGGGTCCACGCTCACCCACCAGCCCCACCGGCGCGGAGTTGTCGAATGCGATGACCCACTGCTTGTCGTTCATCAGGCGCTCACTTTCACTGGGACGGGGCCGTTGCTCCTGGACCACCGCTTCAACGCATCGACGACCGCCTGACCGTCAGCCGCGGTGGCGGTGCCGTACACGTTCACGACGATGGATGCGCCGCCAGCTCGGACGGTGCCGCCGGCCATCGTGCGCGACTGGTTCGCGTTGTACACACGCTCCCCGCCGGAGAACCTGACGAGCTCGGGTCCACGCTCACCGACCCACGCCATCCCCGGCGGCGCCGACGTTGTACCCGTAGCGAACCCAGGGATGTTGATCGACGGCAGCGATGGCATCGACGAGATCCGACTGGCGATCGACCCGAGTGTGGAGAGCAGGTTCCGGGCGGCGTTGTACGCCGAGACGAAGGGACCGGCGAGCCGGTACGCGGCAGACAGGATGGTGCCAAGGTTGTTCGCGGCGAGCTTCTGCACCCACGCCCAGGCGGTCGACACTGCAGACGTCACCGACGACACGGCAGTGCGCAGCGCGCCGATGGAAGCCCGGAGCACACCGAGAGTGATCGCGCCGAGGCGCACGAACGCCGAGATGACTGGCACGGTGACGGCCAGGGTGACGCGCAGGAATCCGATGACGCCGAGGATCGCGGCGCCGATGACCACACCGGCGGCGCGGGCGACGTTCGCCCACCCGCCGAACGACTGGCCGAGCAACTGGATCTGCGCCCACAGCTCTCGGCCCGCCTCGAGCAGCGGCTCCCAGTCGATCGACTGGATCGCGGCGACGGCCGCAGCGCCGAACATCTGGATGGCCTGCCATGCTGAGTCGACGATCGCCCGGACCTGATCGACGTTGGTGTACAGCCAGTAGTACTCGGCGGCGCTCGCGGCGAACGCCGCGACGGCCAGTGTCACCGGGGCTCCGAACGTGGCCCACATGGCAGCGAACGCGACCGTGAGCGCGGCGACCCCGGCCACCAGGCTTTGGGTGCCCTGGTCGAGGTTGGTGAACCATGCAGACACGCTGGCCAAGGC
>JBIRBF010000260.1:0-1849 GCA_044326505.1 Candidatus Nanopelagicales bacterium
CCTCGTGCACGTGCTGGACACGGCCCTGGTGCGGGTTTCACCCAACACCTACGACCTGGTCATCGCGACGTACAAGACTCCGATCGTCAACCTGCTCGAGGTGGGTCTGGTCGCGGCCGTGCTCTACCACGCCCTGAACGGCATCCGCATTATCCTGGTCGACTTCTGGAGCAAGGGCGCCCGTTACCAGAAGCAGATGCTGTGGGCCGTCGGCATCATCTGGGCCGTCGTCATGCTGCCCGGTGCCTACTTCATGCTGCTGCACACGATCGAGTCCCTGTTCGGGAGCACCTCATGAGCGACACCCTCCCGGACTCGGTAGAGCCCATCAACCTCGATCCCAGCGACGTGGAAACCGCCAACCTCAAGCCCGCCCGCGTGCCGCTCCCGCCGCAGGCAATCGCACCGGGGCTGGCCAAACCGCGCAGCAAGCGCGCCGGGCGGTCCAACTTCGAGATGTACGCCTGGCTGTTCATGCGGGTCTCCGGCATCGTGCTGGTCTTCCTCGTGCTCGGCCACCTGCTGATCATGAACATCCTCGACGGTGGCGTGCAGCGCATCAACTTCGGCTTCGTCGCCGGCCGCTGGTCCTCGCCGTTCTGGCAGGTCTGGGACCTGCTGCAGCTGTGGCTGGCCATGCTGCACGGCACGAACGGCCTGCGCGTCGTCATCAACGACTACGCCGAGCGGCCCGGAACCCGGTTCTGGCTGCAGGCGATCCTGTTTGTGGCCGCGGTGTTCACCGTGGTGCTCGGCACGCTGGTCATCTTCACCTTCGACCCGAACCTCGGCTAGGAGCCCACCTTGCAGCTGCACAAGTACGACGTCGTGATCGTCGGCGCCGGCGGCGCCGGCATGCGCGCCGCGCTCGAAGCCGGCACGCGGGTCCGCACCGCCGTGCTCACCAAGCTCTACCCGACGCGCTCCCACACCGGAGCGGCGCAGGGCGGCATGTGCGCCGCCCTGGCCAACGTCGAGGAGGACAACTGGGAGTGGCACACGTTCGACACGATCAAGGGCGGCGACTACCTGGTGGACCAGGACGCTGCGGAGATCATGTGCAAGGAGGCCATCGACGCGGTCATCGACCTCGAGCACATGGGCCTGCCGTTCAACCGCACGCCCGAGGGCAACATCGACCAGCGACGCTTCGGCGGCCATACCCGTAACCACGGCGAGGCCGCGGTGCGCCGGGCCTGCTATGCCGCGGACCGCACCGGCCACATGATCCTGCAGACGCTCTACCAGAACTGCATCAAGCAGGGCATCGAGTTCTTCAACGAGTTCTACGTGCTCGACGTGCTGCTCACCGACGGCGAGGACGGCGAACCGGTCACCTCCGGCGTTGTCGCCTACGAGCTCGCCACCGGCGAGATCCACGTCTTCCAGGCCAAGTCGGTCGTGTTCGCCACCGGCGGCTTCGGCAAAGTCTTCAAGACCACCTCGAACGCGCACACCCTCACCGGCGACGGCATGGCGATCACGTTCCGGCGCGGCCTGCCGCTGGAGGACATGGAGTTCTACCAGTTCCACCCGACCGGCCTAGCGGGGCTGGGCGTGCTGCTCACCGAGGGCGCCCGCGGCGAAGGTGGAATCCTGCGCAACAAGGACGGCGAGCGCTTCATGGAGAAGTACGCGCCCGTCATGAAGGACCTCGCCTCGCGTGACGTCGTCTCGCGCTCCATCTCCACGGAGATCCGCGAGGGCCGCGGCTGCGGTCCCGAGGGCGACCACGTCTTCCAGGCCAAGTCGGTCGTGTTCGCCACCGGCGGCTTCGGCAAAGTCTTCAAGACCACCTCGAACGCGCACACCCTCACCGGCGACGGCATGGCGATCACGTTCCGGCGCG
>JBIRBF010000129.1:0-7975 GCA_044326505.1 Candidatus Nanopelagicales bacterium
GGCGACGAAGTCCATCTGCGCGGTGAGTCGGTCCAGGCGGGCCTCAACCGATTCGGTGTCGGTGGCCATCACAGATCACCGGCGTCCTTGCCGGCCATCGACATGAGCGCCGGCAGCGGCAGTTCCTTGCCCGGGAGCAGGACGTTCCAGTACATCCACCGGAACATCAACTTGCCCCAGTGGTTCATCTCGGTCTCTTTGAGCAGCGAGAACGGGCCGATGCCGGGCAGCGGGTACTTGCCGGTGAGCGGCTCGGTCGTGTAGTTGAAGTCGATCAGCATGCCCTTGCCGTGGCCGGACTCGATGAAGCAGTTGGCGTGGCCGTCGAATGCGTTGGGCATTGGCCGACCCTGCACGTGGGCGATGAAGTTGGCCGGGAACAGGTCCATCGCAAAGTGCGCCACCGAACCGGCCTTGGAGGCGGGGATGTCCGAGGCATCGCCGACGGCAAAGATGTTGTCGTGGGCCTTGGACAGCAGGGTGTGCTGATCCACGGGGACGAAGTTGAGGTCGTCGCCCAGGCCCGACCGAGCGATGTAGTCCGCGCCCATGTTGACCGGCACGGTGACAAGCAGATCGAATTCGATCTCGCGCTCGTCGAAGGACGTGATCTTGCCCGCCTCGCCGTCCACCGATTCGATCATGAAGTCCGGCTCAAGCGCGATGCCTCGGTCGTCGAGCATGGTCCCCAGGTGCTTGGACGCGACCGGCTTGGTGAAGGCGCCCTCGAGCGGGGTGACATAGGTGATCTGCACCTTGTCGCGCATCCCCTTGTCCTCGAAGAACGCATTGGCCAGGAAGGTGAACTCAAGGGGCGCCACCGGGCACTTGATCGGCATCTCGCAGATCTGGACAACCAGCCTTCCGCCCTCCCAGGTGGCCAACTTGTTGGCCAGCGCCTGCGTTCCCTCATAGGTGTAGAACTCGTGGACCGTGTCGCGCCACCCGGCGTCGGTCATGCCCGGCGTCTGGTCGGGCTGCGGCGAGGCGCCGGTAGCGATCACCAGGTAGTCGTAGGGCAGGCGGGTGCCGTCGGCCAGCAGCACTGCGTTGTCGTCCGGCAGCACGCGGTCGATCTCGCCGCCGACCAGATTCACACCCTCGGGGATGAAGCGCTTCGTGGGCTTGACGACCTCGTCCGGGGTGTAGGCGCCGAACGGGATGAACAGGTATCCCGGCTGGTAGTAGTGGGTATCGGATTGATCGACGATCGTGATGTCCCACTCCGCCTCGGCCAGCTGCGGGCGAAGTTTGTTGACCGCCATGGTGCCGGCCGTGCCGGCGCCGAGGACCAACAGCCTCTTCATACGGACTCCTTCGATTGTGCGGCGGCGGAAGGGTCCGCGTGCCGCGAGATGGCCCCCGCAATGCGGGGAAGTGCGCGCACGACCGCGTCGCGCTGCTCCTGGCTGAGGTGGTACAGGTCTCCCGCGTCGCCGCCAGCGGCACCTGCGGCAGCCGGGGCGACACCGCCGGCGAGCACCATCCCGGTGAGTTCCCGACCCGAACGAATGAACGCGCGCGCACACTCGAACCCGTTGCCGCCGAGGGTGAACCGAGGGGTGAAGTCGTGGTCTTCGGCGAGGGCGCGCCACTCGGACACGCAGGCGGCCAGCACGCCGGGTTCGTCGGAGTGCTCCGCGAACCACGGGCAGGGGTTGGCGACGTCGGTCACCGGGTTCCCCTCCATGTCCGTCACCACCATCATCACCCCCAACAGGTCTGCGGCTACGTCGATGACGGCGCCGGACAGCGGCGCCGGCGCCATAGCGTCCTGCGCGGCTCGGCTCGCGGCGACGACGCCGGGGTCGTCCATCAATGTCGCGATGTCATCCGCGGCAAAGCGCCACTGCTTGCCCACGCGGATCGCTGGCAGACGACCGTCCTCGGCCATCCGATAGACGGTGGAGCGGTCGATGTGCAGGATTTCGCACACTTGCAGCGCCGTGAGCATGCCTCGCGCGGGTGCGTGCGCAGACGACACCGAATCCGCATGATCGGCATGTGCCGACTCCGCGTTCTGCACGTTCTGCATACCTTGCATGTTATGCCGAGTATGCACACATTTCAAGACCCAGAGAGTGGACAGCACCCCAGCAGCGCATCAGAGCAGATCGTCGCGCCCTACCCGCCGCAGCCGCTTGGTGGCCCCGCGCTGCTTCTTGCTCTGGACGCGGCGCTCCGTGGCACCCCTGCTCGGTTTGCTGGCGCGGCGCTTGACCGGCGGCGGCGCGACCGCAGCCCCGACGAGGTCGGCCAGACGGCGCTGCGCCGCTCGCCGATTCTGCAGCTGCGACCGGTGCTCCGACGCGGTGACGACGATGCGTCCGTCGATCAGCTGCGCCGCCAGCCTGGCTAGCGCGCGCTGGCGGAGGAACTCTGGGACGGCTGGCGAGCCCGCGAGGTCCCAGGTGAGCTGGACGCGGGAATCGGTGGTGTTGACGCCCTGCCCGCCTGGCCCTGACGACCGCGAGAACTGCCACCCCAGCTCAGCGAGCGGGATCGTGAAATGGCCCCGGATTCGAATGCCGTCAGGATCGGGCGCAGGGGACATAGGTCCAGCCTGGCAGGTCCGACCACATGAGCACGACGCGGCGGCGACGCTCGCAGGCGGTGCCAGTCACACGCCGGCGTAAAACCGGTCCGCCTCGCCCAGCGCCTCGTCGAGCACGGCCAAACCCTGGCGGGCGTCGTCCTCGGTGATGACGCAGGGCGGCACCACGTGCAGGCGGTTGAAGTTGACGAAGGGCAGCAGCCCTCGGTCCAGGCAGGCCTTGGTGAGCGCCGCCATAGCCGGGCTGGTCCCGCCGTAGGGAGCCAGCGGCTCGCGGGTGGCGCGATCCGCCACCAGGTCGAGCGCCCAGAACACGCCGAGCCCGCGCACCTCCCCCACCACGGGGTGCCGCTCAGCCAGCTCACCCAAACCTGGCCCGAGCACGTCTGCCCCGATCTGGTCGGCGTGCTCGACGATCCCTTCCTGCTCCATCGCCTCCACGGTGGCAAGGGCCGATGCGCAGGCCAGCGGATGGCCCGAGTAGGTCAGACCGCCGGGGAACACCCGCTCGTCGAAGGTGGCCGCGATCTCGTCGCTGATCATTACTCCGCCCAGCGGCACGTAGCCCGAGTTGGACCCCTTGGCGAAGATGATCAAGTCCGGATCGACGCCCCAGTGGTCGATGGCCAGCCACCGGCCCGTGCGGCCGAATCCGGCCATGACCTCATCGGCGATGTAGACGATGCCGTACTTGTCGCACAGCTCTCGCACGCCTGCGAGATAGCCGGGCGGGGGCACCAGCACGCCCGCGGTACCCACAACCGTCTCGATCAGCAGCGCGGCGATCGTCTGCGGCCCCTCGAACACGATGACCTGTTCGAGGTGCTCGAGGGCGCGGGCGCACTCCTCCTCCTCGGTCCGCGACCAGAAGGAGGATTGGTACAGGTAGGGCCCGAAGAAGTGCACGTGGCCGTAGGCATACTCGTTGGGCCAGCGGCGCGGGTCCCCAGTCGCGTTGATAGCGGCACCGGTGTTGCCGTGGTAGCTGCGGTAGAAGCTGAGCACCTTGTGCCGACCCGTATGGATGCGAGCCATGCGGATGGCGTTCTCGGCCGCGTCGGCGCCACCGTTGGTGAAGAAGATCTTGTTGAGGTGGTCCGGTGCGTGCTCGAGCAGCGCAGCGGCCGCGCGCCCGCGCACGAGCGAGGCGTGTTGCGGAGCCAGCGTGACCTGTACGGCCGCCTGGTCGGCAATGGCCTGAACTACCCGGGGATGCTGGTGGCCGATGTTGGTGTTGACCAGCTGGCTCGAGAAGTCCAGGTAGGCGTGACCTTCGAAGTCCCAGACGTGGCTGCCGGACCCGGAGGCGAAGACCTTCGGCTGGAGCGCACCCTGCGCGCTCCAGGAATGGAACACGTGCGCCCGATCGAGCGAGAACGCCTCCTCGTTGGAACCGGGCGGCACGGGCAGGTCGGTGATGTGGTCGCGAGCCATGGGGCGAGCCTACGCATCCGCCCGGCGACGCGCCGTGCGCTAGCCGACCCGGGCGCTTGATCATCAGGGTTTCAGACCCTCAACGCGTACCTGAGATCCTGATGATCATGCAGGGCTGGTGACCTAGCCGCCGATCGCAGACATGGGGCGATCGGGTTGGGCGAATCCGGGGGCGTCGACGCCGTGTCCGCGCCGCTTCCCTGCCACAGATGCGCGGATAGCGGCCGCAACCTCGGCATCAGCCGCTCCGTCGCGCAGCAGCGAGCGCAGGTCGGTCTCATCATGGGCGAACAGGCAGTTGCGCCACTGGCCGTCCGCGGTCAGCCGCACTCGATCGCAGGCCGCGCAGAAGGGCCTGGTGACCGAACCCACGATGCCGACCGTGCCGATCGGTTCCCCGTTGGTTCCCGCCACGATCCAGTCCTCGCTGGGAGCCGTGCCGCGCCCGCCCATCGGCCGCAGATCGAAAGCGGCGGCACGCAGGCGGTCGAGAATCTGCTCGGCGGTGACCATCTGCGAGCGGCGCCAGCCGTGCTGGGCGTCCAGCGGCATCTGCTCGATGAAGCGAAGCCGCAAACCCTCGGCGAGCGCCCAACGCAGCAGTGCGGGTGCTTCATGATCGTTGACCCCCGGCATGAGGACGGTGTTGATCTTGACGGGGGAGAGTCCGGCGGCCTTGGCAGCGGCGATTCCCGCCAGCGTGTCGATCAGGCGGTCTCGGCGTGTGAGGCGAGTGAAGGTGTCCCGGTCGAGGGTATCGAGGCTGATGTTGACGCGCTCCAGACCCGCATCGGCGAGCTTGGCCGCGAGCCCCGGCAGCCGCAGGCCGTTGGTGGTGAGCGACACCTCCGGTGCGCCGGGCAGCTCGCGGATGGCGCGCACGACCTCCACCACGTCCGGGCGCAGCAGCGGCTCGCCGCCCGTGAGGCGCACCTGCTCTACCCCGAGTCCCACGGCCACCGCGACCAGCCGCACTAGTTCCTGGGTCGTCAACAGGTCGCCCCGCGGCAACCAGGGCAGCCCCTCGGCCGGCATGCAGTAGTCGCAGCGCAGCGAGCAGCGATCCGTCAGGGACACCCGCAGGTCCGTGTGGATTCGGCCGAATCGATCGGTGAGGGGTGGTTCCTTGGGGCTCAGCATCGGCCTACGCGTCCGCCTCAGCCCGGATCCGCGATCGTGTCAAGGGCCGTGGTGATGGCCAGAATCAGCAGTACGTCCTCGCCCGGAACGACATCAACCGTGTAGGTGTCGCGCACGCGGACCCACTTCTTGGAGATCTCGGCGATGACGTCGCCGTCCCGCTTGATCTTGTACTCGTGGGCGAGCACATTGCCGTGGGCGTGCCAGTCCTCCTGGCCATCGACGGAGATCGAGAATCTGGTGCGAATAGGCGAGACCAGCGCCTTCTTCACCTTGGCGGCGCTGCCGCCGTCGGCCCGCTCGATATCCATGGTGTCGCGCAGGCGCACCTTGCGCTCCTGGATCTTGTAGATCTCCCGACCGTCGAGCTCCTTGAACAGCAGCGTCTCGCGCACGCGCAGGGCCTTGCCATCGATCCAGAACACCCGCATGCCGGCCGCGTTCTCGATGTAGAAATCGTCGCCGAAGGCGATCAGTCGCTCCCGCATCACGAACCTGTTGGGGTTGTCGGAGTCCTTGTGATGGTGCAGCAGTCCCATGGGGTCCTCTTTCCGAACGTGGCGCGGGCCGGAGGCAACGCTACCTGTGGATCGCGCCGCATTGAAGAGTCGCGGGGGTCCGCCGAGCGTGCGAAACTCGCGACGCAGGGCGAGTCAGAGGACCCAGACCGCCGAACCCCAACAGAGGAGAGCCAGTGCGCGCAACCTGGAACGGCACAGTGATCGCCGAGTCGGACGACACCGTCGTGGTGGAGGGCAACCACTACTTCCCCCGCGGGGCCATCGTCGAGGAGCTCTTCACCGAGAGCGACACCCACTCGACGTGCCCCTGGAAAGGCGAGGCCAGCTACCTCAACGTGATGGTGGACGGCAAGGCCAATCCCGACGCGGCCTGGTACTACCCGATGCCGAAGGATGCCGCTGCCCAGATCGCCGGCCGGGTGGCGTTCTGGCGCGGGGTAGTCGTCACGGACTGAGACCACCGGGGTGCCGAACCCCAACGGATCACCTGATCGCCTGCGCCACAGCCACGATCATTGCCGGGTACCGGCTCATGCCGTCACGACCTCGCGGTCACGAAAGCGGAGCCTGCGCTAGCCGTCGACACACCGGCTTCGTTCGTCGCAGTCACCGTGAACGAGTACGCCTTGCCAGGCGTCAACCCGCTCACCGCGCACGACATCGCACCGGAAGTCGTGCAGGTATAGCCGCCCGAGGTCGACGTCGCCGTGTAGCGCTGGATCGCCAGGCCGCCGTCCCAATCCGGCGCCTTCCAGGACACCGTTGCTGTGCCGCCCGCTCCAGCCACCGCCGTCACCGCATTCGGCCGCGTGGAGACTCGACCGGCGATCAGGGCCACTGACCTCAGCGACGTCGGCGATTCACCCATCGCGTTCACCGCTGTGGCCGTGAAGGTGTAGGCCGTGCCGTTAGTGAGGCCGACGACCTCGCACGAACTAGCGGGAGCCGTCACCACACACGACTTGCCTGCCGGAGCAGACACCACCCGGTAGGACGTGATGGCAGACCCGCCGTTGGACACCGGAGCCGTCACCGACGCCGACACCTTGCCATCGCCCGAGCGCGCCAACCCCGAAACCAGGGGTGCGCCGGGCTTGCCGGGCACGACAGCGACCGCAGCACCAGACGATGTCGCGGCAACAAACGGGGAGCCAATGCTGGCAGGCGAAACCCCCGCCTCGTTAGCCGCAGTCGCGGTGAACGAGTAGGTCTTGCCAGCTGTCAACCCACTGACCACACATGACGTCGCCACTGCCGCCGTGCACGTGAATCCACCTGAGGTGGATCGCACCACGTAGCCCTGAAGCGGTAGGCCTCCATCCCAGTCCGGGGCGGTCCAGGAGACGGTGATGGTGCCGCCGGCACCGGGCACCGCAGTGACGGCGTTCGGCCGCGTGGCCGCCCGCCCAGCGGTCAATGCCGCCGACTGCGCCGACGCCACCGACTCACCGAGTGCATTCTTCGCGTATGCCGCGAAGGTGTAGGCCGTGCCATTGCTCAGGCCACTGACCACACACGACTTCGATGGCGCAGTCATTCCACACGACTTCCCGCCCGGCGTCGACACGACTCGGAAGGATGTGACTGCGGACCCGCCGTCGGACACCGGGGGCGTCACGGTCACCGCGGTCTTGCCGTCGCCGCCCCGAGCCACCCCGGCCACCGACGGCGCACCAGGCTTGCCCTGCACTACTGGGGTCGGGGTCGGGGTCGGGGTCGGGGTGGGGGTCGGGGTGGGGGTGGGGGTAGCCGCCACCTTGACAACGTCGGATCCCGCGCTGGCTCGCGATGTCCCTGCCTCGTTGACTGCCGTGGCGGTGAAGTAGTAGGACGTGCCTGCCGTCAATCCCGTCACTTGGCAGGACGTGGCACCGGTGGTGACACACGTCTTTGCGCCCACGTTGGAGTTGACGGTGTAGGCGGTGATTGGCAGACCCCCCGAATAGGAGGGCGCCGCCCAGCTGACGTTGGCTGTCGTTCCAGTCAGCATCACCGTCGGCTTGCCCGGTGTTGTGGGCGCCACCGCCGGGATGAACGTCTGCGGAGCACTGAGCAAGTCCGCGACGGTATTGGTGGCGGCAACCGTGATGTCGTAACGCGTGCCATTGGTCAACCCGGTGATCGTGCAGGTGGTGCCGGTTGTGCTGCAGGTGCGGGCACTTCCGGCGATGCGCGCCGAGTAGGTCACCGGTGCCGCCGCAGGTGACGGGCCAGCATCCCAGGAGATCTTGGCTACACCGTCGCCGGCGCGCTCCACCTTGACGTTCGTCGGCGTGGTCGGCGCGTTGGGAACGGGGCGCTTGGCCCGGCAGGATGCGGTGCCCGA
>JBIRBF010000137.1:0-7427 GCA_044326505.1 Candidatus Nanopelagicales bacterium
AACCGGCGGCCCTCCTTGCCGATGGTGTCGAAGTCGATCAGGGACTTGGGCCCGGCGGTGACGTACTCGCTGGTCGGCGGTTCGGGATAGGCGGCCTCGATCACGTCGCCACCGTGCTCGATCCGCCGCTTGGTGCGGCTGAACGCGAACACGCCGGCCGCCCCCAGCAATGACACGGCTACGGCGTGGCCTAGCCAGGGGGAGCCGATCTCGACGCGACCCACATGCTTGTTCATCGTCCGCGTGACCCGCCGCGCGATGATCTGCTCGGTGCCCGCCACGGTGAGCAGCCCGACGCCTGCGGCCGCGCCGACGCCCACAGCCCGGACCGTCGCCTTGGCAGATGACAGCTCTACCGCGGGGCGGTCCGGGTCGACCAGGCCGTACTGCTGCGCGCGGCGCCGGCGCTGGTAGACACCGAGCGCGGCCAGGCCGCTCGCGAGCGTGAGGTCCACCAGCAGCGTTCGGTTGCGCCAGCGCGACGTGAGGGGGAACCTGCCCAGCACCTCATCGGTCGCCGTCACCAGGATGGTCGCGGCGCCGCCGGTCATGAGGAAGTGGCCGGCAAACCGGGTCAGGGAGCGCTGCATCGGCTCGTCCGGATGCGGCGGCAGGGCCCGCTCGATCACCAGCCCAGCGGTCAGGAAGCCCAGCGACGAGGACAGCATGGCGTTCGCTGGCGGCCGTCGGTCGTGCACCCCGTGGTCGCCGCTGGCATAGAGGGCGACGGTCTCGATCGCGGCGGCGCTGGTCGCCGTGAGCAGGTAGTGCGTGCTGGCCACCACGCCGGTCGCCATTGCCTGGTCCGAGGCGCTACGGGGAAGCAGCCCGCGAGCGTACGAACCGGCGACCGACCAAGCGGCGCTGATAACACCGGCCCGGACCGGCGGCAGGCTCGGGGCCGTGCGGATACGGGGGATCGCCCGCGACAGCGCCCCTGCCAGGCGGCGAAGCGCAGGTCGAACGGGCGCCGGTGCGCTGAACGTCACAGTGGTGGACATGGCCGAACGCTACTTCACCGGAGCACCGCCGGCAGCGGCTTCAGCGTGGGCGCCCCAGGGCTCTGTGTCGCCAGTCGTGGCACTCGCGTGCCGCGCGGCGTGTCGGAGGTGGTGGTTCACTGTCGCCATGGCTGCGCCTCCCGCCCCGGCCCCCAAGCCGACACCGCTCGCCCGCATGCGGCGGGTGATATCGAGCACTGACTCGCCGGTCAACTGGCTCGGCGCCGGGCTCATGGCTGTCAGCGGAGTGGCCGCTGCCGGACTGGGGGAGCTCTACGACCACCGCACCATGCCGGTGTCAGCGGTTGTGGGACTGGTCCTGGGCCTGGTCGTCGCGTCGGCGCCGATGTTCATGGCCATGCGGCTGATACTGCTCAACGGCGTGTTGCTCGTGGCCACCTCGGCGCTCGGGGTGGGCGTGGCGGACAACGCCGTCGCGGCGGGGCTGGTGATGGCTGCGCTGGCCTTCATCGGCGCCGTATGGACGGCCGTGCCGGTGGTCGGGGCCGTGTTCAGCGGGCTCCCGGTGCTCATCTTCTTGTTGCTGGTGGCCAAGGCCCAGTCGTTCACGTCGGGTGCGCCGACGCTGCAGGTGGCCGTCGCCGCGGCGATCGGATTGGTTCCTCCGCTTGTGCTCGCCGTGGTGCTGTCGATCGCCGACCCTCGCAAGGTCGACCGAAAGCTCGTCGCCTCGGCCTGGACCGCCGACGTTCCGCCGAGCAAGCGGACGCTGGCGCTGCAGGTTCTGTTACTCGATGGAGCGCCCGCACCGCTGATCTACCTGACTACCCAAGGCGTGCTCGGGTTGGTCTGCCGTGAGTGGCTCAGCCGGCGAGGGTTGATCGCTGACGACGCAGCGGCCGGCGCACGGGCTGGCGATGCCAATGCCGCGGCTGTTCGGACGGCGCTGGGCCCGAAGGGCAGGAGCGTTCCACGGCCGATCACGATCGACACGGCCCCGATGACGGCTGCTGCGTCCCGGGCCAAGGCGGCGGGTGACACATCAGCTGCCGGAACCTGGGAGCTCTGGGCCGCCTCCCAGCAGCAGGCCGCGGCGGCCCTGGGGGGAAAGGTCGTGCCGCGGCTGCTGTTGCGCCCAGCCCTGACCATTGTCGTGTCCCTGATGCGATCGCTGCTGCACCCGGATGTGTCCGCCTTCCGGTATGGCGTCCAGCGGGCGCTCGCACTGGGAGTCGCCGTCTTCGCGCTCGTCACGACGCACGGCAGCGAGGCGATGTTCTGGGTCACCCTCACCCTTGTGTCCGTGCTGCAGGTGAACATGCCGCAGACCTTGGTCAAGACCCTGCAGCGGGTGGTCGGAACGTTGGTCGGAGTCGGTCTGGCGCTGGCCTGTGGCGCGCTGCTGCCCACTGCTGTGCTGGTGCCCTGGTTGGCGGGCGCGGCGATCTTGGTGGGCCTGGCGTTCCAGAGCCGCAACTACGCCCTCATGAGCGGACTGACCGCCTTTGCGGTCGTGCTCTTTTTCGGGGCCCCCACCAACAAGGTCGCCGAGTTCGCCGGCATGCGCGCCCTGGACGTGGCGATCGGCGGTGTGATCGCAGCGGTGGTGGCCAGAGTGGTGCTCCCTGTTCACGCCAACCCGGCCCTGCGCCGGGAACAGGTGCTCGCCGCGCTGCAGGGCCTGCTGGGCGGCATCAACCAGCGGCTCGCGAACCCTCAGGGGATGAACGTCGAGGCGCTCATGGGCAAGCAGGCCCGCGCGGTCACCGCCATCGCCAATCTGCGAACTGCGATCGGGGAAGTGCCCGACCATGACGTGGCCCACGCCTATGGCGACGACCTGGCCCGTCTGAGTGCGTGCAACGAGGAACTCTTCGTGGTCGGCTCGGTGGTGGTGCGGCTCGTGTCCAACCCGGTGGCCGAGGACTGGTCGGTGACCGATGCCCTCAAGGCGCTCGGCGAGCAGATCGACCAGCTCGCGAAGTCGCCGGTGGCCGTCAGGCCTCAGCCCGCTTCTGGTACCTGATGCCCGATCCCTCACCGGACTCGTAGACAACTTCCGGAGGCCCCACGATGAGCGGGTCGGGCTCGCCCACAACGGCGTGATCCTTGCCCGGGTACTCCAGGTTGCACAGGACCCAGCGGATGGCGGCCAACCGGCCGCGCTTCTTGTCGTTGGACCGCACCACCGTCCATGGCGCCCAGTCGGTGTCGGTGGCCTCGATCATCGCCTCCTTGGCGGCCGAGTACTCGTCCCACCGGTCCAGCGAGGCCAGGTCCATCGGCGACAGCTTCCACTGCCGCACTGGGTCGATGCGCCGGATGGTGAAGCGGGTCAGCTGCTCCTTGCGCGAAACGGAGAACCAGAACTTGAACAGGATCACGCCGTCGCGCACGAGCATTCGCTCGAACTCGGGGCACTGCAGCATGAACTCTTCGTACTGGTCGTCCGTGCAGAAGCCCATGACCCGCTCGACGCCCGCGCGGTTGTACCAGGAGCGGTCGAACATGGTGATCTCGCCGGCCGTCGGCAGGTGCTTGATGTAGCGCTGGAAGTACCACTGCCCGCGCTCCTCGTCGGTGGGCTTGGTGAGCGCCACGACAGTCGCGCCGCGGGGGTTGAGGTGCTCCATGAAGCGCTTGATCGTGCCGCCCTTCCCGGCGGCGTCTCGACCCTCGAACACCATCACGATCCGCTGCCCGGTCTCCTTGACCCACGACTGCACCTTGAGCAGCTCGATCTGCAGGAGCCGCTTGGTCACCTCGTACTCGCGGCGCGACATCCGCTCGTCGTAGGGGTAGCCCTGCTTCCAGGTGTCGATGGGGGTGCCGTCGGGCCCGAGCAGGATCGGATCGTCGACCTCGTCCAGGGTGCCCTCGACCGACAGCCCCCGCAGCCGCAGTTCCTCGTCGTCGAGGTCCTGCAGACTCGCGATGAGGTCGTCCATGTCCATGACGGCTTCCCGAACCTCGTTGTCGCTGGCAGGCATCCGGTCTCCTCGGGTCCGTGCGGCCGACTGGGTGGACAGCGCGGCGCTGGGAGTACCAGTGTGGGCCATACGGTGCGCTGCACACGACCGGAACGCTCAGATACGAAGGTGACCAGACCGTGAACGATGCCAGCCCGGACCGCCCGACCAACGCGGCGGTCGCTGAAGGCGCCACGCCGGTAGCGCCCAAGGCGCCCATGGCCCTGAGCGACCATCCCTGGTGGGCGCTGTCCGCGCTGCTCATAGGCCTGTCGATGATCGTCATCGACGGCTCGGTGGTGAACGTCCTGCTGCCGGACATGGTGGACGACCTCAAGCTCACGACCACGGATGTGCTGTGGGTCAACTCGATCTACTCGCTGATCTTCGCCTCCCTGCTGATCCCCATCGGCCTCGTGTCGGACAAGTACGGCCGCCGCAAGCTCTTCCTGATCGGCACGCTCGTCTTCATGCTCGGCTCCCTGGGCGCAGGTGCCTCGACCGGGCCGGAGATGTTGATCGCGCTGCGGGCGGTGCAGGCGATCGGCGCCTCGATGATGCTGCCGAGCAGCGTGGCGATCATCAACGTGATGTTCGTCGGCAAGCAGCGCGCGATGGCGTTCGGGCTGTGGGGCGCGGTGTTCGGCGGCGCCGCCGCGCTCGGTCCGCTGCTGGGTGGCTGGCTGGCGCAGGACTACTCCTGGCGGTGGGCGTTCTACATCAACGTTCCGGTGGCCATCCTGTCCAGCGTGCTCGTATGGCGCTACGTCCCCGAGAGCAAGGTGGACTCCGGCGACAGCCTGGACCCAGTGGGGATCGTGCTGTCGGTCACCGGGCTCTCGCTGATCGTCTTCGGCCTGATCGAAGGCGATTCCTACGGCTGGTGGAACCAGCTGCGACCGTTCACCGCCGGACCCATCAAGCTCGAGGGCCACCTATCGATCGTGCCTATCGTCCTCGGCCTCGGCGCGCTCCTGCTCATCCTGCTGGTGCTGTGGGCCAAGCACCGGATGGCGGTGGGCAAGACACCGCTGATCGATCTGCCGCTCTTCGCCATCCCGCGCTACGGATACGGCAACCTGGTCGCGCTGGTGGTGAGCCTGGGCGAGTTCGGCATCCTGTTCATGCTGCCGCTGTGGATCCAGAGCGTCGCGGGCTACGACCCGCTCAGCACCGGCATCATCCTGACCGGACTCGCGCTGGGGGCCTTGGTGAGCGGCGGCCTGGCGCGCCATCTGGCGGCGCTGCTGGGGCCGACCAAGGTGGTGCGGGTCGGGATGGCCCTGGAGGTCATTGGCATCCTGGGGACCGCCTTCATGCTCTCGCCGACGCGGGCCCCCTGGTGGCTGATGCTCCCGTTGTTCGTCTACGGCATCGGGCTGGGTCTGGCCTCGGCGCAGCTGACCTCAGTGGTGCTCGAGGACGTCCCCCCGGACAAGTCCGGCCGCGCCTCGGCGATGACATCGACCTTCCGCCAGTTGGGCTCGGCGCTCGGGGCGGCGATCCTCGGCTCGGTCCTCTTTGCCGGTTTGGGTCACTTCATGACCGTCGACCTCAAGGGCGTGTCAAATCTGCCCGAGGACCAGCAGCAGCAGATCGTCGACACGGTGAAGGGCTCCTCCGGCCAGGCGATTCCCAAACTCGCGAAGGTTCCCGGGCTCGAACCCGAGGTCGAGGCCGCCCGCTCCGGCTATACGACGGCTGCGAAGGACACCGCCTACGTTGCGGCGCTGTTCGTGTTCATGGGGCTGCTCGTGTCCTTCGGACTGCCTAAGGACGTCGATCCGGCCGCCTCCGACGAGGGCGCCGAGCCCGCCGACGAGCGGCAGCCGGTGTCCTGAGCGGCGCTCAGGTCGGGTCGGGGTCGTCGATCGCGTCGAGCGCTGTGCGATCAGGGGCGGCTGCGCCGGACGCTGCGCCCGGCGTCGCCGGAGTGCTGGCCAACACCTCGACGCGGTCCTCGACTTCGATCTCCGCATCGTTCTGGCGCCGCACGTCAATCAGCGTGACGATCACGACGGCGACCATCGCCGTCATGACCCCGACCTCGACCCAGAAGAACACGAGGATGTCGATCCAGGAGCCCACCGGGGGAGCCCCGGGCAGGAAGTTGCGGATCGGGATGAGCGAGAACAGCAGGGCAGCCATCCACGACGCCACGGCAACCGACGGTTCCATGGCGCGGCTGACCACGGATTCCGCGACCCAGGCCGCAAGGATTGCCACTGCCATCATCAAGCCGAGCAGCAGTAACGAGATGGCGATCGTGGAACCGGCCCTCGCGATGCTCTGGCCGATGGTCACGAAGTATGAGTCGGTCTGCTTGATGCTGGCGCTCAGCTGCCAGCCCGCGTCGCGGAACGACAGCGCCGCGACCACCGGCACCCGTCGGCCCTGGCCCTCGTCCACCTGCTCGCTGTACAGGTACGCCGCCACCGTGATCTGGCTGCGGTACTGGTCGAAGGGGTAGTTCTGCACCCGGCCCCGCAGCGGGATCGTGATCTTCTTGGACGCTGGCACGGTGCCGGCGGCGTACTCGATCGACTGTCCGTCGAAGGTGGGGCTGATGGACAGCCGCAGGGGTTTGATCATGCGGCCCTGTGAGTCGGTCAGCTCCTGGTTGGGCTGCATCGCCACGATGGCCTCGGTGAGCGGCGCCTCCGGGCTGATCTTCGACTCGACGATGCTGACCGAGATGCCGTAAGGCGGCGGCCCGACTTCCGGAATCTCCTGCAGCGCGACCGTGCGCTGGTACGCCACGGCGGCCAGGATGTACACCACGGCGATCACCGCGACCAGGATGGCCGTCACCCGGCGGGCGCGGGTCCGCGTCGCGCGCTTCGACAGGCGCCGCAGGCGGCTGACTCCTGCGCCCCCATCGAAGATCGACTTCACGAATCGACCCTAGCCACCGGTCCGACGGACCGCTAGGGCGCGGGGGCCCCTAGGCTCGCCGCCCCACGTGTGCACGAACTGCGCCTCACTCGTAGACGAAAGAGGTCTTGGTACGGGGGTTGGGATCCACCCATGCGGGAAGGTCGCGCTGCAGAACCGTGAGGACGTCGAAGGCGTCCCGGGCGACGGAGCCGCGGTAGTCCTCCTGGTCGTCGCCGTACTTGAAACTGAACTCCGCGACCACCGGCGTCGTGTCCTCTTCGCCCTCGTCGTACCAGAGCACCATCGCGCACTCGGCTGGGATGTCGCGCTTGCCGAGCAGGATCTCGGCGCCGGCCAGAACCACCTCCTTGGCGGTGAATCCGGCCACCAGCTGGAGCGGCTCCTCCCGCGGAAGGTCGTTCACGGCGTCCTGCAGGCCCGGGAAGATGTCCGCGACGTCGCCCAGGGTCACGAGCTCCGCGGCGGCCTCGAGCGGAGCGGTCGTCGAGAAGCTGAACACGCTGACAAATGGAGGTTTGACGTCTTCCTCGAACTTCGTCTTGGAGGTATCCGAGGCCGCCTCCATCACCCGGTCGCCGGCGACGTAGCGATCGGGGTG
>JBIRBF010000123.1:0-8352 GCA_044326505.1 Candidatus Nanopelagicales bacterium
CCCCGGTTGCGGCGTACGCGCCCATGGATCCTGCTGCTGGCGGTGCTGACGGGGCTGAGCGTCATCGCCGGCATTGCGGTGCTCGCCGGGCGACCGCGGGAGGTACCCGCGGGGATGCCGCACGCAGTGGCCGGAGCGTCGGCGCCTGCCGGGCTCACGGCGGCGGGCGCATCCGCGGCCGCGGCGGCAACAGGCGCCGTTGCGTCGGGCACCGGCCTGCTGGTGGTGCACGTGGCCGGAGCGGTGGTCAGGCCCGGCATGGTGCAGTTGCCGACCGGCGCGCGCGTCGGGCAGGCGATCGACGCTGCTGGCGGAACTATGCCCGGAGCGGTACTCACCTCCGTCAACCTCGCACGTCGGGTCAACGACGGGGAGCAGATCGTCGTGCCGCTCGCGGGGGACACGCCCCCGGACTCAGTACCCGTCGACGCGGTGCCGTCGTCGGCCCAGTCGCCTGCGCTTCCCTCGACGAAAGCGGGCGTCGCCCAGCCCGGCGCCGGTCCGCAGGCCCCCTCGGCCGGGGCGGCCGTGGCCGGGACGCCCTCAAGTGGGGTGGTCAACCTCAATACTGCGAGCAGCGCCGAGCTCGAGGAACTGCCTCGAGTCGGTCCGGCCACGGCCGCGAAGATCATCGAGTACCGCGAGCGCAATGGGCCGTTCACCGCTGTCGATCAACTCTTGGATGTACCCGGGATCGGCGAGCGGACCCTCGAGGGCCTGCGCGACCGGGTGCGGGTGTGATCGGGTCGAGGAATGCCCGACGCCGATCGTTGTGGTTGCTGCCGGTGGCGATCGAGGCGTGGCTCATCGCCAGCCTTGCGACTCGCGGCGGCTCGGCGGCGCCCGGTGAACTGGCCGCGGCCGCGGGGCTGGTCGCAGCGCTCCTCGGTGGCCTCGCCTGGCGCAGAACAACGGGGGCGACCGCACCGGTGGCGGTCGTGCTGGGCGTGACCGCAGTCGTCGTGGGGCTATCGGCGAGCGTGCACGGCGCTGCCGTGACGGCACCTCCCTGGCCGCAGCTCACCGAACAGCGGCAGTTGATCCGAGCCTTCATCGAGGTCCGTGAACCCGCCAGGGTGATGCCCCGACCGGGAGCCTGGGATGGTGGTGGCGATCGTCAGCGGACGGTGGTCCGCGTGCTGTCCTGGCAGGTGCAGGACCCGGGCGGAAGCGCCGCTGACATGCCGACGTCGGACTGGCACTCGCGCAGCCTCGTGGAGCTGGTGGCCCCGCTGCCGACCTCAGCTGCGCCCCTGCAGGTCGGCCAGCGGGCTTGGGTGCCACTGCGCCTGGCCCCCGCGAGCGGGCGGCCGGGGGTCGCTGCGAGCGCCTCGGCTCAGCAGCCCATCGAAGTGGTGGCGGAGCCCGATGGCCCCGCCCCCCGGGTAGCGGCGCTGCTGCGCGGCGGCATGGCGGGCTACCCGACCGCCGACGTCGAGCTGACGCTCGGCATGGTCACCGGCGACGACAGCCAGCTGCCGGCATCGGATCGGCGCACCATGCAGTCGGCTGGGCTATCGCACCTCACTGCCGTAAGCGGCGCCAACATCGCGATGATCCTGGCGGTGGTGGTCCTGGGATGTCGGCTTGTCGGTCTTCCCAGGGGGTGGACGGCAGTGCCCATGGCAGCCGTGTTGCTCGCCTTCGTCGGCCTCGTCGGACCCTCGCCGAGTGTGGTTCGGGCCGCTGCGATGGCAGCTATCGGCATCGCCGGGATCGTCTTGGGCGGCGGCACCGGGATGGCAGCGCTGCTGACCGGCATCGTGGTCTTGCTCGGCGTGGACCCTTGGCTGGCGCAATCGCGTGGTTTCGCACTGAGCTGCGCCGCCACGGCCGGCCTGATTCTGGCCGTCGAGCCGGGCCGCCGTGTGGTCCTGTCGGTGCGCGAACGCACGGGCTCAGTCCTGCTGGCCCTCATCGTGGCCAACGCCGTCACCGCAGTCGCAGCCGGAGCCGCCACGGCGCCGTTGCTGGCGGCCTATGGGCAGGGAGTGACATGGGTCTCGCTCGTCGCCAACGTTGCCGTTGCACCGCTCGTCCCGGTCGTGACGTTTGGCGGCTTCGCTGTGATCGGCCTCGCTGCTGCCGCTCATACTTCGGTGGCCCTGGTTGGGCCTTCCGCACTCGATCATGCGCTCCTCGGTCTGACCCACGCGGTTGGCTGGGTCCCCTCCCACGGGTCCGGTTTCGTGCTCGCTGTCGCCAGTTGGGCGGCGGACCTGCCCGGCGGCCGGTTGCCGTGGCCAGCAGGGGCCGGCTGGGGGCTGCTCTTGGCGTTCCTGCTGGTTGCCGCGGCGGTGCTTGCGCGCCGATGGCGGTGGTTGCCGATCGTGCTGCCGACTGCGATCGCCGTCGGCAGCGTCGCCCTGGCCCGGGCTCCGACGGCGCTCGCGGGCGGGCTACCGGAGGATTGGCAGGCCGTGTTCTGCGACGTCGGACAAGGTGATGCCGCGCTCATCCGCAGCGGGACGTCGTCGGCGGTGCTGGTCGACGCCGGGCCGGACCCAGCGGCGGCGCGGGCCTGCATCGACCGCAGTGGCGTCGAATCGCTCGACGCGGTGGTCCTCAGTCACTTTCATCGGGACCACAGCGCTGGGCTCGAGGCGGCCCTGGACACCTCCGGTCCGATCGCTGCCATGGTGTCCGGCCTGTCCCAGCCACCGGACACCTACGCCCAGGCGGCGCGGGTGCTGGCCGGGCATGGAGCACGGGTCGTAGTCCCGTCGACGGGGGACCGGTACTCCGTGGGTTGGTCGTCGTGGACGGTCCTCGGACCCAGCCGGACTATCCGGGAGGACTCCGAGCCCAACAACAACAGCGTGACCGCGCTTGTCCGCGTCGAACACGACGGCATGGCGAGCAGTTATCTGCTGACTGGGGACTTGGAGCCGGTTGGGCAGGCCGACCTGATGGCTCACACCGGAGACCTCGCGCCGGACGTGGTCAAGGTCCCGCACCATGGCTCGGCGCGACAGCACCCGCGGCTCGCGCAGTGGGCGCACGCTCGGGCAGCAGTGATCTCGTGCGGCCGGGACAACGACTACGGCCACCCGGCTCCGGCCACCCTGGCGGCGTGGCAGGCCAGCGGCGCTGCCGTGCTGCGGACGGACGTGCAAGGCGACGTGATTGTCGTGGGGGACCACGGCGGTCCGCCGCGGGTGTTCACCCGGCGCATACCCGACCTAGCCCAGCAGTCCCCGCGGTGAGGCGTGGCCGGCGCCGCTCACGTCCTGCCGGGCCGAGCCAGGGACCCGTGCCGCAGTCCGCGTGCCATCCTGTCCCTATGTCCGACCTCCCCCCGCGGGTCCTGCTGGTCTCCGGCAGCCAGGAGTTCTTCGCCGAGCGCGCGATCGCCGGCGCGGCATCGGCGTGGCGGGCCGCGGGTTTCGAGATTCACGAGGTGAGCGGCAAGTCCACGGAAGTCGCTGCGGACGTCGTGATGTCGGCATCGCCGGACCTCTTCGGTGCCGCACCGGTCATCCTGCTGCGGCAGGCCGAAGCCCTCGACGACCCCGGCGCGGCCCAGGTGTGCGACACCATCGCAGCCAATCCGGACACCGCCTGGATCATCTGGCACGGCGGCGGGAGAGGGTCACCCAAGGCGAAGGCTCGACTGGTCAAGGCCGCGCTGCACACCGTGGCCGCCGAACCGCTCAAGGGCCGGGCGGTCGCGGACTTCGTCATCGCGGAGTTCCGCGCTCAGGGTCGCAGCGCCGACCAGTCGACGGTCGCGCTGCTCATCGATGCGGTGGGGGCAGACCCGCGTGGTCTGGCCTCGGCGGTGAATCAGCTCTGCAGCGACCTCGAGGAGCGCCACATCAGCCGCGACGCGGCGGCCCGCTATTACTCGGGCCACGTAGGGGTGAAGGGCTACGAGATCGCCGACGCCGTCGCGGATCGGCGCCCTGCCGACGCGGTCGAGTCGCTGCGCTTCGCCTTGCTCGAGGGCGGTACTAGCGCCGGGCTCATGACCGTGAGCGCGCTCTCGACCATGCTGCGCCGCGTCGCGGCCGCGAAGTCCGCCCGCAGCGGACCGTCGGCGGCCGCGGACGTCGCCGCAGCCCTGAAGATCCCCGAGTGGATGGCGCGGCCCGCCGTCGCGCAGGCGCGCAAATGGACGCCGGACGAGATCGCCTCGGCCATCGCCACGCTGGCGGACCTGAGCGTGCTCATGAAGGGCGGCTACGAAAGCACCGGATCGCTCAGCGAAGAGCAGAAGCGCTACGTGCTGGAGACGGCCGTCATCGCTATGGCCACCCCAGCGGCCCAGCGCGGGTAGGTGGGGGTCCCACGCGACGCCGCGCGGGAGAGGTTGCTACTTGACGTGAGCGGCAGCCTTGGCGACCGCGCTCTTGCGGTTGGCCGCCTGATTCTTGTGGATCACGCCGGCCGAAGCGGCCTTGTCCAGGGCGCGGCTTGCCTTGTCGGCGGCATCCTTGGCGCCCTCGGCGTTGCCGTCGGCGACGGCCTCGCGCACGTGCCGGACGAGGGTGCGCAGCTCACTCTTGACCGACTTGTTCCGCTCCTGGCGCTTGGCGTTGGTGCGGTTGCGCTTGATCTGGGACTTGATGTTGGCCACTGCTGCTTCTTCCTCGCCTCATGGATCGACCGTGCTGGTCGGTGGTCGTTGTTGCGCAGTCACAGGCCGGGGCGTGATCCCGGCCGTGTGCCGCAGGCTGTGAGCCGACGGGGCGCACTTAGGCGGCCGACGTTCACATACGAAACACGAGTGTAGCCGCCGCGGCCTCGGCTCAGCCAGGCCGGTCGCCGTTGGCCGGTGCCAGCAGCCCGCCGACCATCAGGTGCGTCCGGGTTGCCGGCGGGTGGCCGGCACGGCGTCTCCCGCCCTCTCGGGGTGCCGCCGCCATGGGATGATGGCGCGTGTGAGCCGTTCCCCCGCACCCCAGCCCGGCTCGACGCCCCCCGAGTCGATCCGCAACTTCTGCATCATCGCGCACATCGACCATGGCAAGTCGACGCTCGCCGACCGCATGCTGCAGCTCACCGGCGTCGTGTCCGACCGGCAGATGCGCGCGCAATACCTGGACCGCATGGATATCGAGCGCGAGCGCGGCATCACCATCAAGTCGCAAGCGGTGCGCCTGCCCTACCGCGCCATGGACGGCAGGGACTACGTTCTCAACCTCATCGATACCCCCGGCCATGTCGACTTCACCTATGAGGTCTCGCGCTCGCTGGCCGCCTGCGAGGGCGCCATCCTGCTGGTCGACGCCGCACAGGGAATCGAGGCGCAGACGCTGGCCAATCTCTACTTGGCGCTGGACAACGACCTGCAGATCATCCCGGTGCTGAACAAGATCGACCTGCCAAGCGCGCAGCCCGACAAGTACGCCGCCGAACTCGCCCACATCATCGGCTGCGACCCGGCCGACGTGCTCAAGGTGAGCGCCAAGACCGGCGACGGCGTCGCCGAGCTGCTCGAGGAGGTCATCGCGCTGGTACCGGCGCCCGTGGGCAGCGCGGCCGCGCCGGCCCGGGCGCTGATCTTCGACAGCGTGTACGACTCCTACCGCGGCGTCGTCACCTATGTCCGGGTGGTGGACGGTGCCTTGGCCCCGCGCGACCGGATTCGGATGATGTCCACCGGCGCCACCCACGAGGCACTCGAGATCGGCGTCATCAGCCCGGAACCCACGGCCTCGGCCGGACTGGGCGTCGGCGAAGTCGGCTATCTGATCACTGGGGTCAAGGACGTCCGGCAGTCCCGCGTGGGCGACACCATCACCACCGTTGGCGATGCCGCGCAGGAGGCCCTCGGCGGCTACCGCGATCCCAAGCCGATGGTGTTCGCGGGGCTCTACCCGCTGGACGGGTCGGACTACCCCGACTTCCGCGACGCGCTGGACAAGCTCAAGCTCAACGATGCGGCATTGGTGTTCGAGCCGGAGTCCTCCGCCGCGCTCGGCTTCGGCTTCCGGATCGGCTTCCTGGGCCTGCTGCACCTCGAGATCGTGCGTGAGCGGCTCGAACGGGAGTTTGGGCTGGACCTGATCTCGACCGCGCCCAACGTCGTGTACCGGGTGCAGATGGAGGATGGCTCGGAGCACGTCGTGACCAATCCCAGCGAATTCCCGGGCGGCAAGATCGGCGAAGTCTTCGAGCCGGTGGTGAAGGCCACGATCCTGGCCCCGTCGGAATTCGTCGGCACCGTCATGGAGCTCTGCCAGCTGCGCCGCGGACTGATGCAGGGCATGGACTACCTCTCCGAGGATCGGGTGGAGCTGCGCTACACGCTTCCCCTGGCCGAGATCGTGTTCGACTTCTTCGACCAGTTGAAGTCGCGCTCCCGGGGCTATGCCTCGCTGGACTACGAGCCCGATGGCGAAGAAGCGGCCGACCTGGTCAAGGTGGACATCCTGCTGCAGGGCGAGAAGGTGGATGCCTTCAGCGCGATCGTGCACAAGGACAAGGCCTACGCCTACGGGGTGGCGCTCACGGCGCGGCTGCGCGAGCTCATCCCCAGACAGCAGTTCGAGGTGCCGATCCAGGCCGCGATCGGGTCCCGGGTGATCGCCCGCGAGACCATTCGGGCCATCCGCAAGGACGTCCTGGCCAAGTGCTACGGCGGCGACATCAGCCGCAAGCGCAAACTGCTCGAGAAACAGAAAGAGGGCAAGAAGCGGATGAAGATGGTCGGCCGGGTGGAGGTCCCCCAGGAGGCTTTCATCGCGGCGCTGAGCACGTCCGACGCGCCGAGCCCGAAGTAGCGCTCGCGAGCCCGGGATCGAACGTGTGGAGGCACGGCCCACGCTCACAGACTCGCGACCCGCAGGAGGTCAACTTTGCCCGCTATCGGGACTTTGCCCGAGTTTCGTCCTAGGGTGTGGCATCAAAGCACGGCCGTGGACGCGGTCGGCGAAGTTGGAGGGAAACCAGTGGAGATCACGCAATCCCGCGACACTCTGCCCACTCAGAGCGCGACTGTGGCGCAGATGTTCATCGACCGGGTCGCCAAGACCCCCGACCGTGAGGCGTACCGCAAGCCGACGGCTGATGGTGGATGGCAGTCGTTCACGTGGAAGGAGTCGTACGACGAGGCTCAGCTCATCGCGGCCGGTCTGCTGTCGCTCGGGCTCGCGTTGGAGGAGCGCGTCGGCATTGCCTCGAACACTCGCCTTGAGTGGATCATGGCCGACCTCGGCATCATGCTCGCCGGTGGCGCCACGACCACCGTGTACCCGTCCACCGGCGAGGAGGACGTGGCCTACATCCTGTCCGACGCCGACGTGGTGATTCTGTTCGCCGAGGACGCCAGCCAAGTCGAGAAGGTCCGCAACACCCGCGACCAGCTGCCCGACCTGCGCCAGATCGTGATCCTCGACGGTGAGGGCGATGGGGACTGGGTCATCACCGCCTCCGAGCTGCACGAGCGCGGCCGCAAGTTCCTGGCCGACCAGCCGGACGCAGTGAAGGAGCGGTCCGCCGACCTGAGCGGCGACAACCTCGCGACCCTGATCTACACCTCGGGCACCACCGGCAAGCCCAAGGGCGTCGAGCTCACCCACGCCAACTGGACCTACGAGGGCGCGGCCATCGACGGCGTCGGGATTCTCAACGAGGACGATGTCCAGTACCTGTGGGTCCCGCTGGCCCACTCGCTGGGCAAGGTGCTCGAGACCGCCCAGCTGCAGATCGGCTTCGCCACGGCTGTCGACGGCCGCGTGCCGAAGATCGTGGAGAACCTCCCGGTCGTCCAGCCGACGTTCATGGCCGGCGTGCCGCGCATCTTCGAGAAGATCTACGCGGGCGCTATCAAGAACGGCACCTCCGCTGGCGGGGCCAAGGCCAAGATCTTCGACTGGGCCTTCACCGTGGGCAAGCGCGAGGCCGCCAAGAAGAACGCCGGTCAGAGCCACGGCGGGTGGCAGTACAACTTGGCCGACAAGCTGGTCTTCTCCAAGATCAAGGTCAAGATGGGCGGGCGTATCCGCTACTTCATCTCGGGCTCCGCAGCGCTTTCGGGCACCATCGCCGAGTGGTTCGACGCCGCTGGTCTGACCATCCTCGAGGGCTACGGCCTCACCGAGACCTCTGCCGCCACCACCATCATGCGGCCGGACAACATCCAGTTCGGCACGGTCGGCGAGCCCCTGGCCGGCACCGAGATCGCCATCGCCGACGACGGTGAGATCCTGATTCGCGGCGGCGGCGTCATGCGCGGCTACCGAAACCTGCCCGAGGCCAACGCCGAGGTGTTCGAGCACGGCGACGGTTGGTTCTCGACCGGTGACATCGGCATGATCGACGAAAAGGGCCGGGTCAAGATCACGGACCGCAAGAAGGACCTGGTCAAGACGTCCGGCGGCAAGTACATCGCGCCGTCGGCGATCG
>JBIRBF010000105.1:0-9445 GCA_044326505.1 Candidatus Nanopelagicales bacterium
CAGCTTCGGCCGGTTCTGCGTCGGCAGTGCCTCGCGGGCGGCCGCCAGCGAATCGTAGAGCGCCACGCCGGCCTCCCGGGCGGCGTTCTGATCGACCAGGAACGACAGCCAACTCGGCAGTGTCGAGTACTGGATGGCTACCAGCGCTGCGCGCCCACCGGTGGCGTCCTCGGCGGTCTGGGCGGCAACCGGGTCGATCTGCCCGTTGCCCGTGGTCGTGATGCCGATCCAGACATCGGCTTGAGCACCCCCGGCCCGGAGCATGTCGCGGACCGCCAGATCGGCGCGCTGCCCGGCCGAATCCGCCGAGTTCAGCCCGGCGAAGCTGCGGATCGTCGACGCGGGTGTGCCTTGGGTGACGAACGTGCGGCCTTCGCGGCCGAGCGAGTCGAAGGGGATGAGGGACTCGGTGCTGCCGGAACGCGTCGCGGCCGCCGGCGGACTCTGATCGGCGGTGCTGGCGTCGATGCGATCGAAGGCCTGGGCCGTGGCCCAGAGTCCTAGCCCCACGACGAGCGCTACGGACAGGGTGGTCGCCACCGCGCCGAGTACCAAGGCTCCGCGCGTGGGCGGTGTCGTGCCCGCGGTGGTTCGCCGATGCAGCGCCCGCTGGATGGGCCTGGCGAGTCGGCGGCTGGCTGAGCGCAGCAGCCGCCCCACGAGCACCAGCACGCCGGCGATGAGCAGGCCGATCACGGTCGCCACCGCAGCGTTCGCGGCCAGCTGCGGCGCCCCGAGCTCCGCCGCCTGCACGCGCAGACCGCCGGACAGCGGCCAGCCCGCGAACAGTGCGGTCGCCGCCACCGCTATCGAGGCATACCGATACCACCGGCGTGCGGGCCCGCGCGGCTGCCGGGCCAGCACTCGGGCCGTCGCCGCGGCGGTGGCGCCCAGGGCGTAGCCGATGGCTGCGAGCAGCCCGCACGCGACGCCCTGCAGCAGGCTTCCCAGCGGCAGCAGCGACGGCAGCCACGCGACGACCCAGGCCGCGGAAGCGACGATCGTCCCCGTCGGCGAAGGCCAGCAGAGCACGCGGGGAGCAGTCGCCGTCGTCGGCGCGCCTGGGTCGGCCACAGAGGTCACATCGGCGAATGTACGTGCCGACGTGCGGGGGTCAGTCCATCAGGCCGATCTCGGACATGAACAGCAGGATCGCCGCCATGGCCGCCTCGCGCGCGAACGGTTCCTTGAGCTTGGTGGAGCCCAGCGTCGTGTACCAGGGGAACGTGTCGTAGGACAGGTCCCAGTGGTTGGCGTGGAACATCGACAGGTGCGGCGCGGTGGCCAGCGGCAGCTTGGCCTGGTCCTGGGTCAGCTGCATGTCGTTGTACTTGTCGTAGCCGAGCAGCTCCAGGGTGCCTTGCCGCTGGTAGTAGGGCACCTCCATCAGGTGCGTGGACCCGGTGAAGTTGAACATCGGGACACCCAGGGAGTTGATGGCCTCGGAGTTCTCCTCCAGGAACGTCTCCCGGTAGCCCGTGGTGAGTCCCAGGATCGCGGCCTTGATGTCGTACTCGTCGAGGCGGCGGTTGATGTTGTTGACCTGGATGATCGGCGCGAGCTGCAGCATCAGCTTGCCGATGTTGCCGGTCATGTCCTCGATCACGTCGAACTTGGGGATGTCCTTGATCTGGTCGTAGATCCCGTTGGCCAGGTAGGACCCGCCGGTGGCGCCGGCCCACCCGATCACGCCCTTGATGCGCGGCGCCAGGTCGGGCCGCTTGGCCAGCAGGGTGAGGATGTCCGGGGAGCCCTTGGAGTAGCCCATCAGCAGGACATCGCCGGGCGGCGTTGGATTCATGTCCTCGGTGATGAACGACGAGTCGATGGGCGACACGCCGATCCCGCGCTCGATGACGTTCTCCAGGTCCGCGACGTTGTCCTCGCACGATCGCATTGGGTGCGAGTCCGAGATCATGATCTTGCAGCGGAACCGGTTGATCATCGTTGGCCACACGCTCTCGAAGGCCAGGTTGGGCAGCAGGCCCGTCAGCAGCCCCGGTGCGAACACCAGCGTCGTGTTGGCGAAGGCGCCGGGCTCGGCCGGCGGCATGTCCAGGTCGATCTCGTGCTCCGGCAAGTTGGTGATCATGCGCTTGCCGACCTTCTCGCGCTCGCTGCGAGGGTCGACGAGGTTCAGCGGGAACGGCGCCTGCGAGTGCTTGACGGCCTGCGGGCTGGCGCAGGCTTCCGTGATGAAGATGTTGCGGTAGCGCTGGCCCATCCATTCCTGGATGACCGGGTCGTTGAGCGCTGCCGCGGGGTCCGTGGTGACCGCGTCGCGGACGAGCTCGATAACCGTGGGGTAGTCCTTCTGCTGCAACGCGAAGGTGATGTCGCCGGTCTGCTCGACGTTGGTGGCCGAGGAGTCTTTCGTCATGCTCGCAAAGTAGCCAACGGCGGCGAGGATTGCAGCGTTTCCGCCTGACCGATTCCAACAACTACGCTCCGAGCCCTGGCCGCTACCCGTCGCTGAGTTCGTCCTCGAGCGCGATGGGCGACATGTCGGCCTCCACAGCCGCCACACCACCCGCGCGCGCCGCTGCGATCGACCCGAGCCTGCGCTGGGCGCGCTCAGCCGCGTAGTCGACGAAGTCCGACACCTCCAGGCCCAGCGGACGGTCATACATGTCGAGGAACTCGATCGCTGACAGGGCCAGCGGCAGCATCGTCCCCATGGTCTGCTCCACGACGTCCCACAGTGCTGGATCGGCGGCAACATGGCGGCGGCACGTGTAGGTGCCCCAGGCCATGTGTCGGCGTTCGTCGATGCCGATGTGGCGCACGATCGACTGCATGCCGGGCAGGATGCCGCGTTCGAGGCATACCTGCTTCCAGGCGTGGTAGCCGGTCAGGGCAAGCACGCCCTCGACGATGTGGTTGTAGATCACCGAGGCGCGGACCTGGTTTGCCGGACTCGGGTCGGTGGCGAGCGCGCCGAGCGACTCGGGCAGCGCCTCGAGGAAGATCGCCCGGTAGCCGGGGTTGTCCGCGACCAGCGGTGTGAGGTCCGCCGTGGCATCCACGGAGTCGAACCACAGCCGGAAAGCCTCGGTGTGGCGCGCCTCTTCGAAGCAGAACTGCGCCAGGTACATCTCGTCGCCGAGCCTGCCCTCGGCGGCCATCGCAGCCATGAACGGCTGGATGTCGTGGGTGACGGCTTCCTCGCCGGCCAGGAACATGGCACTGAGCCGGGCGGCAGCCTCGGCGTCATCGCCCGTCAGGGTCTGCCAGCCCTCGGCCTCCTGCGAGAGGTCGATGTCGGCGGCGTTCCAGAACAGCGCGTTGCCCTTGCGCCACAGCCGCAGCGGCAGCGAATCCCAGTCCAATCCGCCGGCCTGCAGCGCGGCGAATCCGTCCCGTTCAGCCATCTCGTGCCCTCCTCAGTTCTCGCTCAGCCCAGTTTCGGTTTCGGTTCCAGATGCGACAAGCCGTTCCACGCGAGGTTCACCAGATGCGCGGCGAGCTCTTCGCGCTTGGGCTTGCGCACGTCCACCCACCACATACCCGTGCTCGTCACCATGCCGACGAGCATCTGCGCGTACATGTCGGCCTGCTTGGCCTGGTAGCCGCGGCGGTCGAATTCGGCCGCGAGCTGCACCGACACCTGCCCGGCGATGTCGCGGAGCAACGACGCGAAGGATCCCTGCGCCACGCCGGGGGAGTCCCGCACGAGCACCCGGAAACCCTCGGTCTCGGTGGCGATGTAGTCCAGCCAGGCGAGCACGACCGACTCCAGCATGGTCTTCGGCGGTCCGGGTGCTAGCGCGCGCTCGACCCGGCCGAGCAGGTCGGCCATCTCACGGTCCACGACGACGGCGTAGAGCCCCTCCTTGCCACCGAAGTGCTCGTAGACCACCGGCTTGGACACCCCGGCCTCGGCCGCCACCTCCTCGACTGTGACGGCCTCGTAGCCCTTCTCGGCGAACAGCTGCCTGCCGACGCGGATGAGCTGCTCGCGCCGGGCAGTGCCAGACATCCGGGTGCGGGGCGGGTTGGCCATGAGGTCAGTGTGGCTGTAGACGCCACCGGTTCGGGCATCGGTTCCCCGGATGCCTCCGATCGCGCTAGCCTCGGCCGGGTGATCCTGCCCGACGCCCGTGCGACGGCACGATCGGTGCGACGGATCACTGAGTCGCGCGCCGCCGGCCGCGGCCTTCGCGTGGCCATCGTCATGCCGCTGCTGCTGGCCTTCTTCGAGGTGATTCATCGCCCCCAAGGCGCCTTCCTCGCCTCGTTCGCGACCTTGTCGATGCTGGTCATCGGTGACTTCGCCGGACCCAGGCGGGAGCGCTTCATCTCGATCTTGGTGACGGGCGGTGCGGGTGCGGTCACCCTGGCGATCGGGGCGCTGCTGGCGGACTATGCGTTCGTGCTGGTGCCGGCCGCGCTCGTGCTGGGCACGACGGTGGCGCTGCTCGGGGTGTTGCGCGGCTTCATGGCTCGCGCCACCATTCCGATCCTGCTGCCGTTCTTCCTGGCGGCTACGAGCGCCTATCCGATCCGCGACCTGCCGCAGATGGAACTGGGCTGGTGCGTCGGATCCGTGGTTGCCGCGATCGCGGCTATCACGATGTGGCCGTACTTCCCCCGGGCCCGCCTCACCGAGGCCATCTGCGACGCGATGCACGTGGATGCCCGCGCCATCCGGTCCTACTTCGACACTCCGGGCCGGGCCGGCGACCCCGCCGCCCCCGCGCCGGAGAGGGCTGACAGCCACGCCGACCGTCTGGGTCCGGTCACCACATCGATGGATCGCGTCCGGGAGCTGTTCGCGGGTCAGCTGAAGCGGCCCGGCAACTCGTATCGGCGCGAGCGCTTCCTCGTGGCCCTCGTCGAGGAGTTGCGCCGGCTGCGCATCGGGCTGCTCACCCAACTGCCCAGAGTTCCGGCCGATCCACCTAGCCGCGACCGGGATCTGGCCGGGGAAACCGCCGATGCACTCGATCATGCCGCTGACCATCTGAAGAGCGGCCATGACGACTTGGCCGCTTTCGGCATGCTCAACGAGGGTCGGATCGTGCACCGCGCTCGGGTGGTGGACTCCATGGCCCATCACCTGGCCGAGGCCGAAGGTGCGGCGGCGAACCGTGTCGTCCGCGACTCCTTCCCCGTGCGCTCGTTGAGCATGCTGGCGATTGTCCCTGTGCGCGACGCGTCGGTGGCCCACGGCGACGAGGCGGTGCCGCACATCACGTTCCGCGGTCGCCGGATGCCCACCACCCTGTCGCCGCGGGGTCCATGGCATCGGGTCAAGGGCGAGCTGTCGTGGAGCGCTCCCTGGTTCCGCAACTCCTTCCGGCTCGGCCTGGCGTTGGCGTTGGCACTGACGGTCGTGGAAATCACTGGCGTTCAGCGCGGCTATTGGGTGGTCCTCGGGACGCTCTCGGTGATGCGCCTTGACCTGCTGAGCACCGGCCGTACGGCGTGGCAGGTTGTGCAGGGCCAATTGCTGGGCTTCGGCCTGGGGGTGCTGATCATCCCGCTGACCGTCGACCGGCACTGGTTGGCGTGGGCACTGCTACCGCCGTTGGCCTTCGCCCAGGGGTATGTGGCCAACAACAAGGGCATCATCGTCCAGCAGATGATGTTCACCGCTCTGCTCGTGGACTTGGTGATGGTGACGTCACCGCGTCGAGACATCGCCATCCTGCGGCTCACCGACGTCCTCATCGGTCTTGCGGTCGCCATCCTGGTGAGCGTCCTGGTGTTCCCGCGGGGCCTGGTGCCGCGGGTGCAGGCCAGTGTGTCGACGGCGGTGGTGGCTGCCGGCGAGCTCCTGGTGGCGCAGACGCGCCTGCTGTCCGCTCGCGTGCTGAGCGACCAGCAGGGCGCGCCGGCTGCGAACGAGGCGGCCATGGCTCAGGCAGACGACCTCAAAGTGAGGGCGGCCATCGAGCAGGCGGCCGAGACCGTGGACCTCGCCGTCGCCCAGGGGGTGCCGAGCGAGGCCGAGATCCTGCTGTGGGCGCGGGCCATCAACCTGGTCGAGTTCATGACGTACGTCGCCGATGTCATCGCCCCGGTCCGGTATCGCGGCCAGGTGGATCCGCGCGACGAGCGCGCGGCGGCTGACCTCGTGGTGGCGGCCAAGGACATCGCAGGGCGGGTCCACCGCGCCGTGAACGCCTTGTTGGAGGCCTCGACGGACTTGCCGCCGGGCTTCCGGCTACCCGACCCGGGCGTCTATCCGAGCCTGCAGCCGGGGGCAGAGCGTCCGACCAGCGCCGGCCTGCAGCAGGCGCAGATCTCGATCGCCACTCTGGTTGACCGCTGGGCGCAGGACCGTCGGGCCGACATGGCCGACCGTGCGGTGCACCTGGCGTGGGCGCTGGGCTGGCTCAATGAGATCGAGGGCATCGCCAGCAGCGCCTTCGCCCTGCTCGACGTACTGCAAGAGGCCCGGGTCGACGGGGGGTATAACGTCGCCCCCGGCCTCCGGGCAAGTGCGGGCGCTACTGCTTGACCGAGTCGAGCAGCAGGCTCGCGACGTCGAGCACCTCGACGCTCTCCTGCGCCGTGCCCTCCTGCTTGCGCATGGTCACGCCGTCGTTGAGCATGACGTTGCAGAACGGGCAACCGACAGCGATCTTGGCCGCCCCGGTGTCCAGCGCCTCGTCGGAGCGGTTGACGTTGATGCGCGTGCCGAGGTTCTCCTCCATCCACATGCGCGCGCCACCGGCGCCGCAGCAGAAGGACTTGGAGCCGCGCCGCTCCATCTCGACGAAGTTGACGCCGGGAACGCTCTGCACCAGCTCGCGCGGCGGGGTGTAGACCTTGTTGTGCCGGCCGAGGTAGCAGGGGTCGTGGTAGGTGACGGTCTCGTCCACGGCCTCAACCGGGGTGAGCTTGCCGTCTTTCACCAGTTGGGCCAGCAGCTGGGTGTGGTGGACCACCTCGTAGTCGCCGCCGATCTGCGGGTACTCCCGGCCGATCGTGTTGAGGCAGTGCGGGCACGTCACGACGATCTTCTTCGCCTTGATCTCGTTGAGCACCTCGACGTTCTGCATCGCCTGCATCTGGTAGACGAACTCGTTGCCGGCGCGCCGCGCGGGGTCGCCCGTGCAGGTCTCGCCCTCGCCCATCACCATGAACTCGACGCCGGCGATGTGCAGCAGCTCGGCCACGGACTTGGTGGTCCGCTTGGCGCGGTCCTCGTAGGCGCCGGCGCAGCCGACCCAGAACAGGTACTCGACGTCGTCGGGGATCACGTCCTCGCCGTCCATGCCGAACACGCGGACCTCGAAGTCGACCTCGGAGATCCAGGCGTTGCGCATCGAGGCGTTCATCCCCCAGGGGTTGCCCTTCTGCTCCACGTTCTTGAACAGGCCGTTGAGTTCGGTCGGGAACTCCGACTCGATCATCACCTGGTAGCGGCGCATGTCGACGAAGTGGTCGATGTGCTCGATGTCCACCGGGCACTGCTCGACGCAGGCGCCGCAGGTCGTGCAGGACCAGAGCGCGTCGGTGTCGATCACCGGTCCGGTGTGGGAGCGGTGGCCGGCGGCGTCGTAGCCGTCGTCGGCGCGGCGCGGGTCGTCCTCACGGGAACCCACGAGCGGGCGCTGGACCTCGTCGGCCACCGTCGTCCCCACGGCGGTGAGGACGGCCTCGTTGCGCTCGCCAATCTCGTCGCGCTCGCCGGCGCCCGCGGTCGCCATCAGGTACGGCGCCGACGAGAACAGGTGGTCGCGCAGATCCATGATCATGAGCTTGGGCGACAGCGGCTTCTCAGTGTTCCAGGCAGGGCATTGCGACTGGCAGCGACCGCACTCGGTGCAGGTCGACATGTCCAGCATGTCCTTCCAGGTGAAGTCCTCGATCCGGCCGACGCCGAACACGGCGTCCTCGGCGGGGTCCTCGAAGTCGATCTTCTTGCCGTCGGAGTACATCGGCAGCAGCGGGCCAAGGGCATTGGGCCGGCGGGAGAAGTACACGTTGATCGGTGCCAGGAAGATGTGCAGGTGCTTGCTGTAGAGCACGATCACCAGGAACACGACGATGACGCCGATCTGCAACCAGATCCCGATCGTCTCGAGCCACTCGTTGGTCGTGAGGCCGAGCGGCTTGAGCAGTTCGCCCACCCACTCGGACACGAAAGCCCCACCGGACTCGTAGAACGGGAAGTGGAGCTTCTGCTCGGGCGTGCCGTACTTGATCGAGGTCACGGCCCATTGCGCTCCGCGGTAGAGGAACAGCGTCCACACCACGTTGAAGATCATGAACAGAACCAGCCAGGCGGCCCCCGTGTGCGAGCCGAAGAAACGGCTGTTGCGGCCCTTGTTCTTCGGGTTGTTGATCAGCCGGATGATCAAGAAGATCACGATGCCGACGAAGACGAGCACGCCGAACAGGTCCTCGAGGAATCCGAGCACGGCCCAGCGACCGATCACCGGGATCGCGAAGTCGGCCTGGAACAGGGCGCCGAAGGCCTCCAGGATCGTCAGGCCGAGGACCAGGAATCCCCAGAACGCGAACACGTGCGCGATGCCCGGGATGGTCCACTTGAGCAGCTTCTTCTGCCCCAGGACCTCGACTGTTTCGGCCTCGACCGCCTTGTCCACCTTCTGCGGGCGGTCCACGGCCGGCTGGCCGGTGCGCATCAAGCGGTAGAGCACGCGGCCGCGGCGGGCGGCGAACGCGAGGGTTACGACGGTGATGAGGACGCCGACGATGAGGCGGATCCACATCATGGTGCTTTCGTCCACCGAGACCTCCGGAAGGTGTCGGCCCGCGCGTGATGCGCACAGGCCTTGCGGCACAACGGGTCTTTCGATACTACTCACGAGTAACTTGCATGCCGCCGCGACCCTCCCGGCTGGCATACACCCGTGGGTACCCAGGTCGACCAACCTGCGCCTAGGGTCGCTCCATGGTTGCCACGAACACCGCCGGTACGAGTGAGGCCCGCGTGCTGGCCGACCTCGAGGCCGAGGCCATCTGGGCCCTGCGCGAAACCGCTGCAGCGTTCGCGCGGCCCGTGCTGCTCTACAGCATCGGCAAGGACTCCACCGTCCTGCTGCACCTGGCGCGCAAGGCTTTCCACCCAGGCCCGATCCCGTTCCCTGTGATGCACATCGACACCGGCTGGAAGTTCGCCGAGATGATCGCGTTCCGCGACGCGGCGGCCGCCCGCTTGGGACTCGCTTTGCGGGTGGTGACGAACGAGGCCGGCCGGGCCGAGGGGGTCTCGCCGTTCAGCCACGGAGCCCAGGAGTACACCCGGATCATGAAGACCGTCGCCTTGCGCGACGGCCTGGACGCAGGGGGCTTCGACGTGGCTATCGGCGGTGCCCGTCGCGATGAGGAGAAATCGCGGGCCAAGGAGCGCATCTTCTCTTTGCGCGAGGCCGGGCACCGATGGGAGCCGCGCAAGCAGCGCCCGGAGTTCTGGCACACGGTCAATTCCGCGCTCGCCGACGGGCAGACCATGCGATCGTTCCCC
>JBIRBF010000069.1:0-13170 GCA_044326505.1 Candidatus Nanopelagicales bacterium
AGGCGCTGTACCGGATGGACGAGGCCTTGCCGACGGTGGTCGTCGTCTTTGCGATCACCGACTGGTTGGCGTCCCGGGTGTAGGTCACCGATGACTTGGCCACGGAATCGGCGATGACCGCCACGTTCCCGTTGACGTCGTACGTCATCTGCAACGGGCCGATCGCCGTGATCGAGCCAAGGGAGTCGTAGGTGACGTTGCCGGCCAACCGCGGATCGCCGGTCAGGCTCGTCAGCTGGTCGGCCTTGTTGTACGCGTAGTCGATGGTCGCCGCACCGTCGATGACTTGCCTGGTCCGGTTGGAGTTCGCGTCATAGGTGTACTGCCACGCCTTGGCCGGGCTGGCTTGATCGGTGGCGAGCGCAGCCGAGGCCAGCCGGGCAGAGGTGTCGTAGGTGTAGTCGAACTTCGACTGCGCCCCCGCGCGCGCCACGGTTGAGGACATGATGCGCCCGGCCGGGCTGTAGTCGTTGCTGCTGGTCCAGGGGGTGCCGCCGGCCTCGGTCCAGGTCGAGACGGCGGGAATCTCGTTCGCGCCGTACTGCACGCTGCCCGTGGTCGCGTTGCTGTAGCGCACGCTCACGAGCCGGCTCGCCTGGTCGTACACGGCGTCGGCCGCGACGATCGGCGCCGCTCCGCTGAGTGAGTCGGTCACGTCGATATGGGTCAGCAGCCCGGCGGTGTACGTGTACTTCTCCGTCATGGAGTAGCCACCGTTCGCCGTGCTGGTGGTGGTGCTCGCCACCTGCCCCAGCGGCGAGTAGGTGGTCGTCGTCTTCGTCCCCCACACGTCGACGGCCTCGACCGGTCGGCCGAGCAGGTCGCACATCGATGTGGACGTCGTGACCGTGTCGGCGCTGGCACCGGGCTCCCGCACGATGTTCTTGACCGACGAGGCCAGGGGATTGCCACCCAACGCGTAGTTGATCTCGGCCGAAGACACCTGACCGCCAGCCCCTGCAGTCTTGGTCCGCACCAGGCGCATGGCGTCGTCGTAGTACATGCACACCGGCGGCGCCGAACCCTGCTGGGAGGCCGCCACCGATCCGTCCGGCATGAACCACTGCTGGGTGGCGACACCCTTGCCGTCGCCCGACGCGGCGTCGGTGGCCACGAAGGCCTTCGGCATCCCCGCCTGCAGTTGCCCGGACTGGTCGGCGCAGCCCGCGGAGGCCGACTCGTTGTCGCCCCAGTAGGTCAGCGCCGTCCTGCTGCCCGATGGCATCACCGTCCCGGTCACCCGGGCTTCGTTGCCCGCCCCGCTCGCAGTCTGAACCGGCTGCTCGCCCAGGAGTGCCCGATCGGTCTCGTACGTCGTGGTGGTCGTCAGCCCCGCGTTGTTCCAGATCGACCCGACCTGGCCGATCTGGGGCTGCGAGTACGACGTCCGGTTGGCCAGCACCGTCTGAGAGCCGGGGGACAACGAGTCCAGGGTTCCGCTGTAGGTACCCAGGTGGTACGCCGGCGACAGCATCGACATGGGCACGTTCTCCAGCGGCGCGCCATTGCGGCTGTACTGCAGCTGCAGGGAGCCGGGCGCTCCTTGCGTGGCCGACATGTCGATGCGCACCTGATGGCCACCCGCGGTGAGGGGGATTCCCGACGAGCAGGTGCTCGCCTGGCATTTGACGTTGTCGATCCAGAGGGTTGGCTTGTTCGACCCGTTCACGGTGAAGCGGTAGATATCCGGTTTGGTCGGGTCGGCCGCGGCGGGCAGCATCATGCGCCCGGCCATGCGTGCCGACCAGGCGTCTGCGCCTGGCACCGGCGGCGACTGCCACGACAGGCTCAGCGCGCTCGGCACCCCCGCCGAGGCGGACGGTTTAGGTCCCAACTCGCTCGTCGCGGGCGCCCCTGTCCAGGTGGGGTTCGACCAGTACTCCACGTCCAGGCCCTGCAACGGCTTCCCGGGATCGTTGGGGTCCTTGGAGTCGTACAGCCGGTCGTACTGGTAGGTACTCTGCGCGCCGCCGGGACCGCGCTTGGCGACGATCACTCCGTCGGCGTCGTACTCCGACGTCGTCACTCCGCCGGCTGCGTCGACGGCCTTCACCGGATTGCCCCGTGCGTCGTACTCGATTCGAGTGGTGGCGCCGTTGGCGTTGCGTTCCAGCGGCCGGAAGGTCTGCGGGTCGTAGGCGACTTCCGAGGTGCTCCCGCCGGGGCCGATGGCGATCGACGTGCGGTTGTTGTTGCCGTAGGAGTAAGTCGCGCTCACCCGGGGTGCTCCCAAGCTGGGAGCACCGTTGGTCACAGTGGCGACCCGACCGGTCGCGTCGTAGGCCACCGAGGCGAGGAGCTGCGGGTCGTTGGGGTTGTTACCCACCATGGCCGACGAGGCTGGGCTGACCGCGGCCGCCGCGACGATCGGAGAGCGCAGGCTGGTGAGCCGGCCCGCGTCGTCGTACGCGAGGTCCGTCACCTGGGCGCCGCTGCCGGAACCGGCATAGTCGGCGAGGCGCGCCAACTGCGGCCCGGCCTTGGTGTTGACGTACCCGAAACCGGCCGTGGACCCGTCCCAGAAGCTGACCTGACAGATCATGTCGTCGGGCGTGGCCGCGAAGCCGTCGAAGGTCGGGCAGCCCCAGCCGCCGTACTTGATCTCAACCGTACGGTTGGCGACGGTGTCGGTGAGGCTCGTCAGCCGACCGGTGCCCGGGTCGTAGTTCTGGGCGATTCCCTTCTGTCCGCTGAGCGACACGCTGGTCACCCAGGCGCGGCCCGACGAGTCCGGCTTGGCGAACGTCGTGACCGTCTTGGTCGTATCGGTCAGGGTGTAGCTGCCGTCGGCGTTGAGGCTCAAAGTGCCGAACATTCCGGTGGGCGCGGCCACACCTTTGGCGGAGTAGACCGGCTGGTAGGCGCCGTTCCCGGTCGGCGTGTAGGAGATCCACGAGTTGTTCTTGGCGTGCAGGTCCACAACGCCGCCGGCTCCGGTGCGCAGCTGGTCCCACCCAGTCGCACTCGGCACCACCATCCGCCAACCCGCGGGGACTCCCAGGCCGCCGGTGTTGGCCGGCGAGTAATCGAAGCCAAGTCCGAAGGAGCCGGACGCGGCCTCCATCTTGTGGGTCTGCCAGGTGTAGTGCGCGAAACCGGACGCCAGCGAGACCCCTACCGGCCCAGAGGTGTCGCCGTCCTGAGCGTTCGTGGCCGAGATGTCGACGGTCATGCTGTAGGGGCCGAGGGTCCGTCCGTCCGGGCCGGTGACCTTCCACTGGTACGACGAACCATCGACGAGTTTGGCGCTTGCGGAGAGGCGCCACTTGCCCTGGCCGGTCGACCACGTCTGCCACTTGATGTTGGGGTCCGGTGTGAGCGGTGCGAGGGCGAACGTGTACTGCCCCTGCGCCGTGAGGCCGGAGTCCAGCGTGGGCTCGGTGGAGGTCGCGGTGGAGTTGGTGGCGGTCACGACGGACCGCTGGAACACGGGCACAACCGGGCCGGATCCGGGCGTGCCGGGCAGCGGCCCGAGCGACAGGGGGTTACCCGCCTGCTGCTGGTCGCCGGTGCCCGTGACGGCGGAGTTCTGGTCACCGCAAGCCGAGGTGAGCAGGCTCGCCGACACGATGGCCACGGCCAGCGGAAGGAGTCGGCTACCGCGTCGAAGAGTCATCCTGCTCCACCTGGTCGTTGACGGCATTGCTCGGACCGGAGGCCAGCGCACCGCGGGCGATGCCGGTGCGTGCCCGCTGGCATCACCGCCGGCGCTCCGAGTCCATGCGCCAGATCATGGCAGCCCAGTGCGCGTGCCGCCCTGGCACCTATGCCTAAACTCTCACTTTCGGGTACTGGTACATCCACCCGCCGTAACCACGGAATCGAGCTCAGAATGGGAATCCCCCGCTCTTCATCGTCCGTTGCAGCACTCATTGTGGCGATGGCGCTTCCTGCAGGGCTGGTCGCATGTGGCGCCGATCAGCAGTCGGCTGTGGTCCCGTCCAGCGCCGACGCGTCGGCCAATGTCAACGCCGATGCGCAGAACACCCCGCTGACAGTGACGCAACCGCCCCTGGCGAGCACCCCGGCACCCGACTGCCTCGCCGCCAAGCGCATTCACAACAACCACAACAACGTCTGCGCGACCTGGGAGAACAACGCCGGTGTTTTCACCGCGCCGGCGACCCTGTCGACCTCCGGGCCCAACTTCCAGCTGGCGGCTTTCGACGCCGGCGGCACCTCCACGCACCACAACAACCAGACTCCGGCCACGTTCGGTGACTGGACCTGGGGCGCCACCAGCGCATCGCAGTTCTACGACGCCTCGATGTCCTGGCAGTTCAACTCGAAAGAGCCCGCCGACACCGTCAACGGCAACGCCGTACAGGAGTACAACAGTCCGACCAGCTCGTCGTGCAGCACCGGTCAGCAGTACCTCTCTTGCTACGTCACCAAGGCCGAAGTGATCGACCCGTTCGACACCGAGCGGCTCTACAAGGTGACGTACGGAGTGTTCAACGCACCGCTGACGGTGCAGATCCGCAACAACACCGGCAAGACCATGGCCGTCCAGGGCACTCCGTTGACGAGCTTCGTGCGCGACAGCACGGCCGGCACCGGCGGTACCCAAACCATCCCGCCGGCCGCCTCCGGCAGCGCCAGCGCGGCGACGTACGGCATGTACCGCTCGACCTCCGGCCAGCCGGCATCGTTCCAGGTCGTCTACGCGTTCCCCGACGCCACCAACCCCGAGATCACCCACAACGTCACCGTCACCGCCGATATGACCCCGACGGCGGTCGGCGACGCGCGCACGTGGGCCGTGAACACCTCCAAGAGCAGTTGTATCGACAACCCGATCGGCGGCGGTTCGTCGCCGAGCAGGGCTGGGTGCAGCCTCGGATGGACGGGCAACTCTGGCTGGTTCCAGAGCGCGGCCATGACGGTGGTCGTGTCCAACTCCTAGGCAATCGACCCGCGGGTCAGGCCCTCACCGGGTCGTCGTCACGGTGGGCAGCATCCGCCCGGACGTGCTGGCGTACCACAGGTAGACCAGGCCCTCCCGCCTCGTCTGCGCGCTGATCGCACCGCCGACCGGCGCGCTGGCCTGAGCCGCCCCCCATGCGCGGTTCCACATCAAGTACTGGCTGGACAGGCCGCTCCCGCTCAGCAGCGCCGCCTGCCGTTCGACGGCCGCAGTGGCGGACTCCACCTGCCGGCCGAAGGCCTGCTCATCGGCCAGCACCATGCGCTGCGTCGGGTCCGGTGTGGTGGTGTCAGCGCGAAACTCGGCTGCGCCGGCCACCAGGGCGGTGCTGGAGACGTAGTGCGCCAGGGCGGTGGACGCGCGCACCAGCACGGCGGGCTGCTCCATGCCCGACGGGCGCGCTTGCCACTGAGCGGCGAGGTCCGTGGCCAGGCGTCCGTCCGGCAGGTCGGCGTCGGCGCCGAGCGTCGCGCGCACCGCCTCGAAGTACTCGGTGTTGGCCTGGGCGGACTCGGCGAGCACGCTGGCGTAGGCGTCCAGCCGATCGAGGGCGGCCGTACCGTCCGCAGTCGCGGTGCCCGGGGCGGTCGTCGCGGCGGCGACCGCCAGCGGCAGGTACACGCGGGTGTCGTAGGCCATCTGGGCCAGGTCGGACGCATGTCCGGCCAGCGTGGTGGACGTCTGCGGCTCCGAGTTCACGGCGGCCTGCGTGACCCGGGCCGTGGTGACGGCGTCGGCGCTCCACCCCAGGGCATCTGCGAGTGACGGATACGACTCGACGGTCGGGGCAAGTGTCCCGGCGGCCTGCTCCCGCTGGCTAGCCGCAGTCCGCTCGACCTCGGCCGCGAGCGCTGCCACGCGGGCAGTCGCGGCATCCAATCCCTGCGTCTCGAAGTCGGCAGCGGCGGCCGCCCCGCCGTTCCAGGCGACGACTGCGCGTTCCGTCGTGCAGGCCAGGACCAGCGCCTCGACGGTTCGCCCCGCCGCCAGCAACTCCGGCGCCCGAGTCCGGGCGTCAGCCACGGCATCTGCGAGGGCGGCGGCGCGCTCGGGCGGCAGACCGGGCGGCGCGGGTGTGACGGTGAAGTCCGGGCTGGCCATGCGGGCCAGGCTTTCGCGCACCGCGGACGCTGTGAGGTCGGTGAGTTGGGTGGCCAGCGGCGGCGGCGGCGCCTGCGGGCGCGGCACCAAATCCTGGCCCACGACCTCGAACACCGCTTGCACGCTGGCGGTGGGCTGAACCGTCAGGCCCAGGGACTGGCCGTACTCCTGAGAGTTGACGGTTGCGCCGAGGGCCACGTCGGCGCTCTCGTCCTGCCCCGCCGGGATGAGCACGGTGGTGATGTCCGCCTCCCGGGCGCCGCGCAGCTTGTCCGGAATCCCCGAGACTGGGCCGATCGCCCCGTCGGGCAGCACCGTTCCGGTGGCAGCCACGCCCGGGCGAAGCGTCCCCTCCAGCAGGGCCACCTCACTCGCGGCGGCGATGATGGCACCGGCCGAGGGCCCCCCGATCGACTCGTCCACGTCGATCTCCAGGGCTCGTCCGCGCGGATCGAGGCCGGAGTTGAGCATCGCCTGGGTGCCCGCGGCCCAGGCCGTCGCCCGCCACGCGGCGTCGGTCTGGTCCGTCAGTCCGGATAGGTCGATGGCGAAGGGTGCCGCTGGATCCGCGCGGATCGCGGTGACGGACACGGGCGTCACCCCGGATGTGGCCGAGCCGTCGCCGAGGGTTCCGTACCAGAGCGCCGGCGCGGTGACGGACGTCTGGGCAGTCGAGCAGGACGTGAGCGCGAGACCCATGGCGAGGCCCACTGCGAGGCCCGCCGAGAGGGCCGCGAGACGCCGGGGCGACATGGCCGCATTGTGCCAGCAGCCGCGCGCCGGAAGGCGTCGCTCGACGCCTCACAGCGACACATGCCGCTCGAAATTGACCTATGTTGTCCAGACGCTGTAGTCGGCGGCGAACGGAGGGTAGCCATGGCGATCTGGCTCCGATCCGCTCTGGGGCTAGCCGCCGGGGTCGTGGTTCTGGCGGGGTGCGCCGGCGCCGGAGCGTCTGAAGATGTGACGCGAAGCGCCGGGGAAGGTGCGGCCAGCAACAAGGTCCTGGTGGCCATGGGTGACTCGTACATGTCCGGTGAGGGCGGGCGCAGGGCCTCCAACGGCTGGACGGTCAGCATGAGCCAGGAGACCCCCCAACGTAAGGCGGGTGACTACGGCAATGTCACCGTCGGCGACTTCGGCGTCTATGACAAGGCCCCGGAAATCGGCCCCAGGGACAACTGGTGCCACCGCACCACCTCGTCGCCGGGCAACATCGGCGGGGATTGGACCATCGTCAACCTCGCCTGCAGCGGGGCGCTGACGACGTCGGACCTCATCACCCTCTCGGACGGCAAGACCCAGGCGTGGAAGCCGGGCATCGACTACGGCGTGCATCCGACGACGGGCGAGCGCGCACAAGCCAAGCAGCTCGAGGTGATCGCCGGGCGGTCGAACGTGGAGCGGGTGCTGCTGAGCATCGGCGGCAACAACCTGCAGTTCTCCGACCTGATCAAGTGGTGCGTCGAGGCCAACGTCAAGTTCGCCGGGCCCTGCAAGAACCAGGAGCGGGTGAAGGAGCTGACGGATCAGGCGAACCAGGATCGCGTGCGGCAGTCCATCAGCGATGCGCTGTACAACATCCAGCGCGCCATGTTCTCTGGTAATCCCACCAACCGCACCAAGGACTGGACGCTGGTCTACCAACTCCCGCCCCTGCCGCTGCCGAAGGGCGCCGACGCGTTCAAGGCGGCCTTCAACGACCGTTCGCCCTTCGGCTGCCACTTCTACGACCAGGACATGGACTACTTCGCCGACGAGGTCGGCCCCCGAGTGCGCAACACGATGGTCGCGGCGGTCCGCGAGTTCTACAGCTCGGGTGCGAAGAAGGGCAACTGGACGATCCGAGTGGAGGACTCCAGCGGAGCCTTCACCGGCCACCGGCTTTGCGAGAAGACGACCGACCGCGTGACGACCGCGGTAAAGCCGGGGGTGCAGAACCCGCCGAAATGGGACGAGGTCGGCAAGAAGTCGGAGTGGATCACCGACATCAGCGTCTGGGAGGCGCTCACCACCTCCAACCTGCACCTGCTTACCGAACCGATGCACCCCAACTACTGGGGGCAACGGGCGCTGGCCGGGTGCGCCAAGGCGATGTTCGACGCCCCGGCGACCTTCAACAACCGAGTGGCCGACTGCAGCAACACGAGCCCCACCGACGACATCGACAAAGTCACCGGTCTGCCTCGGATGACGGTGGCACTGACGTCTGATCCCGCTTTCGTGCAGAAGCCGGGCGTCGACTCGGTATCGCTCGAACGCATCTTCGCGCCGGATCGCACGGGCGTGGACACGCTGCAGATCCGCCCGCCCGGGGGCGTCGTCAGCACCTACAAGATCGTGGGCATCCAGGTGGCGTATGACTACCCGGGTGAGCAGTCCAGTGCCGCGCGTCGCAAACTCTCGGGCACCCTTGACTTGCGCGACTCCGCCGGACGTCCGGCGTCGGCCCGGTTCGTCCTCATGGCTGGCCAGACGTCCCCCTACGGCACGGGCACCTTCGGCCAGCGGACCTACAGCGACAACGGACTGCTGACGGTCGCAATGACCTCGGCGTCGGGCACACCCGTCCCGAACGCCCTGACCGATGACGAGTTGCTCGCCCTGGCGGAGGTGGATTCGGTCAATGCGGACAACCCGAATCTCTGCGCCGGTCGGGGCTCCTACCTGACGAAGGGCACCGCTCTGCGGTTCGCCCAAGTGGACGGCGCGAACGGATGCGAGGCACAAATATGGTGACCGGAACCCGACTTCGCCAGCGCCGGCGCTCGGCCGCAGTGGCGGTCGCGGCGCTTTGCGCGCTCCTCGCCGCCGGGTGCAGCCAGTCGTCGGGGGCTAGCGCCGACGTCTCGCGGGAGGCCGGCGCCGACGAGCTCACCGGGCCGGCCGTTCCCCGGCACTCGGGCACGTCCGCGGTCGCGCCGCTGGCGGTGGGGAACTCGGCGCTGACTGCGCAGGCGCTGCTCTCGGTGCAGAAGATCAAGGTGGTCAAGACCGAGGACGACTGGGGCGCCGACGAGCCCGTCCTGGGCGTCATCGGCTTCCAGATGCGCGCCGGTGATCAGAACTCCCTGAAGACGTTCATGTTCGCCGACAACGGGATCAACGAGGACTGCGAGGGCCGTCTGCACGAGATCGGCTCGGCCAACGACGGCCAGGAGGTGGACGTCCCGGACGAGTATGGCGACCATGTGTTCACGGTGCAGCCCTGGACGCCTGCGCAGAGCTCGGGTGAGCAGAAGACCGCCGACGATAAGTTGATCGGGCCGCCTGTGGTGGGCATGCTCGCCGTTGCCCTCGATGGTGACGCGAGCAATGCGTGCACCACCTGGAAACGGGTGCGGTCGTTTGAGGGCGAGCTCGAGAAGCAACTCAAGCAGACGTTGGGCACCGTCCAGCTGGACAACCTCGACAACAGCGCGGAGCGGCTGAAGGCCACTGCGAGGTCGCTGAGCCAGGGATTCTCGGCGACGGCGGAGACCTGGTGGATGAAGATCCTGGGATTCGGTACGGCATCCTGGGGTGACCAGGACGACTACGTGGGCACCAACTTCTCGGCCTTCCTGATCGCCGAGGACAAGGTCGCCGACGAGATCGAGCTCAACGACCGGGTGTTCTCGCAGGATTCCCTGACCAAGGTCGGCCTCTTGCGCCCGAGCCCGGACGAGCCCTACGAGCGGACCTGGGAGGGGACGGCCAAGAACACCGACCTCGCGGTGGAGTACGTGCTCAAGAACTACGCCCACGTCGGCTGGAGCCCGGTCCAGATCCGCAATACCGCAACTGACCTGTGCATTGACTCCCCGGGCGGCGCGGACGCCAAGGGGACGCAGCTCGTCGGCTATGCCTGCAACGGCAGCGCAGCGCAGCGGGTGAAGTTCGACAAGGGCCAGAGCCTTGTGCTGCGCGGGCGCTGCCTGGACGCCAAGGATGGTGGCACCGCCCCGGGGACGCCGATCCAGCTGTGGGAGTGCAACGGCACAGCGAGCCAGAAGTTCACCTTCGACGGCGCGCAGATCAAGGTGGCGGGCATGTGCCTGCAAGTTGCCGAGGGGTCCAGCAACCCGCCCATCGTGCTCGCCTCCTGCGATGCGTCGTCGGCGCGGCAGCAGTTCGCGCTCAAGTCGCTCTGAGGCGCAGTGGGCTAGGTCTGCTCGGCTGTGGCTCGGCGGTGCCGCCGGCGACACGTCGCCGCGCTCCCCGGCGACGATCGGCGCGACCAGGTAGCCGACGGCCATGAGCAGCCCGCATCACACGAGCAGGCGGCGCGGGCCGATCCGCTGCCCGAGGACGCCGGCAGTCAACGCATCGGGGTTGGTTGAGGGGAGGGTCTGCGGGACGAGATCAGACTCGGTCAACGCGCTGACACTTGGCACCGTCGGAAGGTGTCCGTATCTGGTGGGGGATCAGAGGTGGGCCGGCTTCCTCACCCGGGCTGCGGCCTACCTCGCCGATCACGGCATCACCGGCTTCACCGGGGCATGACCGACAACCACTCGAACTACTCCAAGTCCGCAGAGGACGCCGCCGCCATAGCCGCGCTGGGAGCCCGCCACGTCCTGACCCGGCCCCGCTGCCTCAGGTAGAACGGCAAGGTCGAGCGCTTCAACCGCACCCCGCAGGCCGAAGGGGCCTACCGGCGGGCCTACGACCGCACCGACGCCCTTGCACCCTCCCTCGAGCCATCGCCTGGTGGTGACCCGTACCGAGGACGTGGAACCACTGGGGGAGTAGTGCTTTGCCGAGCGGGCTAGATTCATGCTCGACCGCCAAGTACGTGTCTACTCCGACGGCGTGCTGCGCAACCCCGGCGTCGAGGATCTGGCCCAGCGGCGCGGCATCACTGTGTCGGCGTTGGTGCGGGAGGCGCTGGAGGACTGTCTGCGGCGAGCCCGATCGGTGCCCTGATCAGGACCTGTCGACGGCCACCCCGCTCGGCGAGTTGGCCGCGCCGCTGGGCAGCAGGCCGGTGAGCACTTCGGCCGCCCGCCGAGGCCCGCCGGCCGCGGCGAATCCCGCGGCCACCGACTGCGCCACCGCAGCGCAGGACTGCGCCTCGCGAACGGCGTCGCGGATCCGCTCCGGAGACAGCTTCCCGGGGCGCACGACAGTCCCCGCGCCGCAGCGCGCCACCCGTCGCGCGGTCTCGGACTGGTCCCGACCCCACGGGACCACCACCAGCGGCACGCCCGCCGCCAGAGCCCGCTGCACAGTGCCCATCCCACCATGGGTCACCACCACGTCCATTTGCGCGACCACTGCGGCATGAGGCAGGAAGCGCTCGATCCGGACGTTGTCGCCGGCCGCCGAGAACTGGTCCGGGTCAACCGCGGCCGACGTCACGATCACGCTGCCCGGCTCGCCGGAAAGCCCCGCCAGGGCGGCGTCGATGATGGCGGCGTCGTCCTGGAACTCGGTCGAGACGCTAACCAGGACGCGCGGATGCGGGAGGTCCGCGAGCCAGCTCGGCTCCTCGCCAGGCGGCGCCCAGAGCCCCGGGCCGACCTGGTGGACCCCGGGCGGCCACTCCTGCCGGGGGTACTCGAACGGCTCCGCCGTCAGATAGATGAGCGCATCGGCTCGCTGGTAGACGTCAGACACCGACCCCAGGGGCGGCACCCCCAGTTCGGCGCGCAGGGTGTTCAGCCTCGTCACCGCAGGCGCGCCTGCCCGTCGCTGCACCGCCCACACAACCCTGTCGCGCAGCCGATCCAGGGCATTGCGCGGTGGTGCGAATCCAGGACCGAACGCCGGCGTCTGCGGCGAGGGAACGGGCAGGACGTACGGCAGGAACATCGCCCACGGCCCCGACCAACCCTCGGCGAACGCCGCGGCACCCCAGCAGTTGGCATCGACCACGAGCAGGTCCGGCGCCACTTCGGCGACGGACAGGCGCAGATCGGCGACCTCGTGCGGTGCCCTTTGCGACCAGCAGTCCAGCGTCCGGCGCAGCTGGGCGAGCGGGTTGGATCCGGTGTAGTCGGCCAGCGTCAGCCGGCACACCTCAGGCGAGATCGCCCGGTGCTCGAGCCCGGCGGCCAGCACGACGTCCCGCTCATCCGGCAGTGTCTGCACGATCACGTCGTGCCCGGCGTCGCGGAGGGCGATGGCGGTGTCCATGATCGGGTACAGGTGCCCGCGAGCAGGTGAGGTGTAGATCAGGATGCGGCTCATGATGCCTCCAAGGCGGTGTGGGTCAGGCGTGTGATGACTGCCTCGGTTTCGGAGCGGGACCGCCCCAGATCGAGGCGGAGGAGCTTCCAGACGTAGAGGTCGGTGGCGGCAACCAACGCGTCGATGGTCTGTTCATCCGGCTGGGGCAGCACCGGGTCGAAGCACCGCTCCACCCAGGCGCGGTGGAAGGCCCGCCCCTCGGCCACGGCACGTGCGGCTGTGGCGTCCGCGCCCTGCTCCTGGCTCAGGAGGTTGAGCACGAGCCGGCCCTCGGCCTCGTAGTGCGCGGTCAGCTCCGCGATGGCGGCACGGGTGTCGCCGGGCTCGGTGTGACCGCGCTGCTCGGCGATCCTGGTTGCGACTCGTCGGCCCAGCGCCTCGAGGCACCCTTCGCGCGACCCCATGTGGCGCAGCACGGTCTGCACGGTCACGCCCGCACCGTCGGCGATCGACGACAGGGTGACCTCGGACAGGGGGCCGTCGGCAACAAGTGCCTCGGTCGCGTCGACGATGCGCTCGCCGGTCCGCTCGGCCTGCGCCGACCTGCGGCTCATGTCATAGGAGCGCGCCATCAGACCCCCGACGCCGCTGGACTGTGTGTATTCATGTCATAAGTATCAACATCAATATGGATTCATGTCAACAACACCCACATCAATTTTTGGACTGATCTCCAGCCTCGGCAGCTGCGGGGGTGCCGCCGGCCGCGCGCAGAGTCCGCGCACCAAGCGCGGCGAAGTGACTGTTGGCGTCGAGGTTGGCCACGAGTGCCAGCCCCAGCACCAACGCCCACCCCTGTGCCCGCCGCCACATGGCCGCATCGGCGCCGCCACATGGCCGCATCGGCGCCGCCACAGCGGCGTAGGAGGTCCCGCGCGCGGTCGTCGAACAGCATCCACCCGACGGCGAAGTCCACCGCCGGATCACCGGCGCACAGGTCCCCGAAGTCGATGATTCCGGCCACTTCC
>JBIRBF010000139.1:0-7331 GCA_044326505.1 Candidatus Nanopelagicales bacterium
GCGCCGGGCGCAACCGCACGCGCGCGTCGGTGATCACGCCGAGCGTGCCCTCCGAACACGCCAACAGCGAGACGAAGTCGTAGCCGGTGTTGTCCTAGGGCAGCCCGACCAGGAGCGACAGCACTGAACCGTCCGAAAGCACGCACTCGACCCCCAGCACCTGCGCCCGAGTCATGCCATACGCGCACACTCTGATCCCGCCGGCGTTGGTGGCGATCGTCCCGCCGACCGTGGCCGAGTCCCTGGCCGCCAGGTCCACTCCGTAGACCATCCCGGAACGCCCCGCGTGTGCGTGCAGGTCAGCCAGCGTGACTCCCGCGCCGGCCGTCACAGACCCCCCGAGTTCGTCGATCGGGCCGAGCTGGTTCAGGCCGGTCAGGGACAGCACCACCGACGGCGGATCACCGGGGCCGGGCACAGAGCCGCCGACGATGCTGCTGTTGCCGCCCTGCGGGACCACTGGGACGCCCGCGGCCGAGCAGACCCGCAGCGCGGCGACGACCTCGGCCACAGCGGTCGGCCGGACCACCGCCCGCACCGGACCGCTGAACCGCCGGGTCCAGTCCGTCCCGTAGGCGGCGCAGACGTCCGGATCGGACACCGTCGGAGCGACCCCGATGAGCTGTTCCACCAGCGGATCCGGGGATGCTGCAGACATAGGTGCCTCCATGGGTCTCGCCTGGCCGCGCCGTCACTGCGGGGCCGGAAGTCTGCAGGCTAGCCGACCGCGCGAGGTGATCCTGCGCACTACTTGAGCAGCCGGCTCAGCCGCCGATCGGCCAGCACCTTGCCGTCCGTCTGGCAGCCCGGGCAGTACTGGAACGACGAATCGGCTGAGGCCACCTCGGCGATCGTGGCGCCGCAGTCTGGGCACGGCTTGCCGGTGCGCCCATGGATGCGCAGCCCCGCCTTCTTCTCGGCCTTCATGGCCGTGGGGTCTGCGTCCCGTGCGGTGGCAAGCGCCGTAGTCAGCTCGACAGTCACCGCCGCTGCCAGCGACTCGCGCTCGGCGGCGTCGAGGGCCTGCGCTGGCCGGACCGGCGAAAGGCGGGCGCGCTGCAGAATCTCGTCGCTGTAGGCGTTGCCAATTCCGGCCACCAGACGCTGGTCGCGGATGGCGTTCTTGAGCCACTGGCCGCCCGCCGCCTGAAGCACCTGACCCCACTCGGCCGCCGACAAACCGGTGCCGTCGGCGCCGAGGGCATCCGGGCCGAGCGCGGCGATCCCGGGGACGTCGCTGGGAGTGCGGACGACGTAGACGGAGGCCCCCTTGCGCGTACCCGCCTCGGTGACGTCGACGACTCCCACCGGCTCGCCGTCGTCGGTGACCAGCACGAGCCGGATCACCAGGGGCCCGCGGCCGGGCCGCGCGGGGGCGGCGGGCACCGTGGCACTGGCACGAATCCAACCGGCCCGTGCCAGGTGAACGACCAGGAACAGCTCGTCGAACTCGAACACCAGGAACTTGCCCGCGCGCCCGACTCCGCGCAGGACCTGGCCGGCGACGGCGGTGTACGGCGGATCGGCGGTCTTGAGGGCGCTGATGGCCGCCACTTCGAGCGCTGCGACGCGAGTTCCGGCGTAGCGAGTAGTGAGGACATCGGCCAGGGCCTGCACATGAGGCAACTCGGGCATACTGCTAGTCTCCTACAGCGCGCGCGAGTGGCGGAATAGGTAGACGCGCACGGTTCAGGTCCGTGTGCCCGAAAGGGTGTGGGGGTTCAAATCCCCCCTCGCGCACTGAGGTTTGGGTTATGTCCCATCGCGTGGCATAACTCGGCCGTTCGTGTCCAGGGCGCGTTCTGGTGTGGGGGCGTTGATGCGGGTCCAGGACCTCCCGGTGGCCGCTGCGCTGCGCGGTGCGGGCATCGGTGCGCTCGTAGGGTTGCGCGCCGATCAACGCGGTCGCCTCGGCCTCGATCAGCTCCTGAAGCACCATCTGGACCGCGGAGCGGACCACATCCCCCCGTCGGAGGCATTCAGCGCATCGAGCAGATCAAGCAGGCATAGCCGCACTTACACCACCCGACGGGACGCGACCGGCCACCGGCTGATAACCAGAGACAGTCGCCTCGCACTCGGGGTCATCGATCGCTTGTTGAGGCTCGCGGCAGTTGAGTCCCGCATAGTGGTGTAGCGCGGTTGCCGGGGTCGTCGACGGTTTCGATTCGCCTGACGAGGATGCGGTCACCGCGTGATCCTTCGAGAGAACCTACCAGAGCACTCTCTAATGGAGACACACGATGACCGCACCTCACATTGTTGACCCTGCCGGCCTGCTTGGCGAGGCTCTTGCCGAGGCCAGCCCTGATCTGATGCGCCAGCTGCTGCAGACGGTGATCAACGCGCAGCTGTGACGGAGGACATAGAGTCCGCGCTGTGGAGTCATCAACTCGCGGGGAATGGTCGCGCCCTTCCCTTCGACTGCTTGCGCAGGGAGCGCTTTCCGAGGGGAACGGCATGTTCACTTGGTGGAATGAGGCTGGTCACATTGGGAACAACGTGTGCGCGGACTTCAACTCGTGCGCCCTCAATCAGTTCTTCCCCGAACTGTGCGTTGGCGACGGCGCGCCTTCCTAGCGCTTCAGCGCTTGGGCACCCGCCGTGGCACCGAGCTCGGACGAAGGGAACGCAGACGCCCTTGCCGACGGCGACGCGGTGGTGTTGCGTTTCCGAATTGTCGCTCTAACGTCCCCACCGGCAGGCCCCCTTCCTACTCCGCCAGCTGCTGGGACACCAGCTCCCGAAACATCCCCTCGCTCTCCCATAGCTCGGCATACGTACCCGCTTGCACCACCCGGCCGTGGTCGAGCACGCAGACACGATCGGCGCTGCGGATGGTGCTGAGCCGATGCGCGACCACGATGCGAGTGACGCCCAGTTCCTGAAGTCCACCAGTCACCGCAGCCTGCGTGCGATCGTCCAGCGCACTGGTCGCCTCGTCCAGGATCAGCACCCGAGGCTGCCGCGCCAGCGCACGCGCCAGCAGAATCCGCTGCTTCTGGCCCCCTGAGAATGTGGCCGCGCCATCGCTCACGGGCGTGCGCATCCCCATTGGCATGGCCCGAATGTCCGCCGCGATACCGGCGCGCTCGGCGGCCTGCCAGGCATCGTCCTCGGTCAGGGTAGAGGCACCGATGATGTTCTCGAGGATCGAGCCGGTGGACAGCTGCGCGGACTGTGTCACGACGCCGATCTCGCGGCGCACGGCCTCAGCACCCAGACGGTCTAGCGGGCGCCCGTCGTAGAGCACCTCGCCGGACAGCGGCGCCTCGAGGCCGAGCAGCAGCCGCGTCAACGTCGTCTTGCCCGAACCGCTCGGACCCACCACTGCCACGAATTCGCCCGGGAGGGCCAGGAAGTCGACGTTGCGCAAGATGGGGGTGTCGCCGTAGGAGAACGACACGTTGGTGACCTCGACCGCGCCCTCCAGCCCCGCCCGCTCCGCGGTAGAGCCCAGCGATTCAGGGGTGGCCTGCAGGACGGTGCGGACGGCTCGGATCACCGGCACGCTGGCCACGACGGCCGACAGCGGAACGAGCATGCTGGCAAGCGACGTGGCGACTTGGCCGGATGCGGTCAGAAAAGAGGTGAAGCGCCCGAGCTGTGCGGTGGTGTCGGCCAGGATGGAGCCCAGCACCACGGTGAGTGTCACAGCCACCGGAGCCAGCACGGCGGCGAACGACAACCGCTGGGTCCAGCTGGCGACGTTGGCAGCGGCCTGTTGCTGCTGGGCGTATCGCAGCACCCACAGCGATCGCACCCGGCGCTCCGCCGCCCCGACCCGGAGCTTGGCGATGCCGGTGAAGATGGCCAGCGTGAGCCCCGACAGGGCGATGTTGCGCTCGTAGTAGGTGCCCTGTGCCCGGAGCTGGCGGCGCAGGATGAACCACACGAATAGCCCGATTGCTGCAATCACCGCGAGTACGACCAGGGCCAAGCGCGGGTATAGGACGATCATCACGACCACGCCGGAGGCCGCCAGGACTACGCCCGTGAGCAGCCGAAGGAACGCCACCGACAACAGCGGCGCGGCCTGGTCCAAGCCCTGGATGCGCTGCACGAGGGCGCCGGTCTGATGGGTCCGGAAGAACGGCAGCGGCAGCCGGAACAGCCGGTCCACCACCGTGACGACTGCGCGAGCGTCGATCCGCGCTGCGATCCGCTGGATCACCACGGCCTGCAGATACGTGACGTTCGCGATGCCGAACGCCACCAGCACCAGCAACGCCCCCGCCGCCACCGTGCGCGACACCGAACCCAGCGGTACGAGCTCGCCGATCACCCACCCGGCCCACAATGGGAAGGCAAGACCGAGCACCGCGGTGAGCAAGGTGTAGGCCACCAACCGCCAGACGTCGCGCCGTACCCCCCCGACGGCCACCACCGTCATGAGGTCGCCGAGATCGGCCGACTGCTCGGCCAGCCTCGGAGTAACGGTCCAGGCGCGCGCCCCCACGGCGGCAGCGAGGGCTGCATCGACGCGTTGAGTGCGGTGGTCGCTCACCAGCACGTACCGATTGCCGCCGGGCAGCGCGGCCGCAGGGCGACCATCGCGGTCGACAACCACGTAGGGACCGGTTTCCACGCGCCACCAGTCAGGGGCAAGCTGCACTTCACGCAGCGGCACGCCCAGCCGCTGCGCGCACTCGAACGTGTCGTCGGAGGGCTGGCGGGCCACCTGGGCGATCCGCTCCGGGGCGACCTGCGTCCCCACCGACGCTGCGGCAAGCACGAGGGCATCCACGAGGGGGTCACCGGAGTCCGGTTGAATTCCAACGCCGCTCGGTTCGAAGACTTCCCGCAGCGCCGCGTCGGCCGCAGGAGAGAGCGTCGGCTCGTTACTCACAGGGTCACCATCGCGGTGTATTCGCCGCCGAGCGCCAGCAGTTCGGCATGTGTGCCGCGCTCCACGATGCGCCCGCCGGCGAGTACCACGATCTCGTCGCAGTCGCGCACCGTCGAGAGCCGGTGGGCGATGACCAGCAGACCCGCACCGGCGGCCGCGAGCGCGGCCATCACCTCCGCCTCTTTGATCGAGTCGAGTGCGCTCGTCGCCTCGTCCAGAACCAAGACACCCGGGTGCCCCACCATCGCGCGGGCGATCTCGATGCGCTGGCGCTGACCACCGCTGAAGTTGGCGCCGCCTTCGCTGACGACGGAGTCGTAGCCGCCTGGACGAGCCGCGATGTCATCGTGAATTGCGGCGCCGCGCGCTGCGCTGATCACCTCGCGGTCGGGAACGGCCGCGTCGAACAGGGTGAGGTTCTCGCGCACGGTGCCGGGGAACAACACGATGTCCTGATCGACGTATCCGATCCGCTCAGCACGCTGCCGCCCTGACAGGTCCACCAGCGGCACGCCGCCGAGGCGCACCTCGCCCGCTGTCGGCTGCAACAGGCCCACTGCGAGCCGGCCGAGGGTGGACTTGCCCGAGCCGGAGGCCCCCACGACGCCCACCCGCTGGCCCGGTGCCACCCGCAGCGACACTCGGTCGAGGATCAGTGCGCCTGGGGAGTAGCCGAAAGTGACGCCATCGAGGGTGAGGTCGGCAACCTCGAGGACGCCGCCTCGGCCCTCCTCGACATGCGCGAACTCGCCGTCCGCGAGCGAGCTGCCAAGCGGATCGGTGTCGTGGTCGAGCAGGTCGTCGAGGCGGTCCAGCGACGCCCGCAGCTGCTGCACGCCGGCGCCCAGCGCGGCCCAGTTCGCGATCGGACCCAGGAAGAGCGGCATCAGCGCAAGCACCGCCACGAAGCCGCCCGGGGTGAGCCGATCGGAAATGACCAGCAGGCCGCCGATGCAGATGGCCAGCGCCGTCGCCACCCCGGTCACAAGCGTGGGAAGCGCTGCCAGTGACAGGGACGTGACCTGTAGCCGGCTCAGCGAGTTCACCGCGGACGCATGCCGCCCGGTGGTGGCGGCGAAGAGGTCGGCCTCGGTACCCGAGGACTTCACCGTCTCGATACTGCGTAGTCCGTAGGAGAGCGCTCCGGAGAAGTTCGCCTGCTCTCGGGCCAGCCGCGACGCAGCGCCGATACGCCACTGTGCCGAGGCCTGCAGGATAAGCACGATCAGCAGCGCCGACACCCCCGCCAACACCGCAAGCGGCCAGGAGTACAGGAAGAGCGTCAACCCCACAGCCACCGCAGTGACCAGTGCCACGGCAGCCGGGATCAACTGCTGGGCGGCCAGCTGACTGACGCCGTCCACCAGACCGACGCGGAAGGCGACATCGCCGGCATAGCGCTGGACGAAGAACGTCATGGGCAGCCGAAGGGCATGCGTCACGAACGACACTGCCTGTCTCTCCGACAGCGCCAGGCCCAGTCGCCGCGAGACGGTGCTCTGCCACCAGGTCAGCCACAGTGTCATGACGGCACCGATGATCAGAGTGAGCACCGTCGTGGGAATCCACTGCGGCAAATCCGCGACCAGGACCTTGTCGACGTATCCCTGCACAGCCAGCGGACCCAGGGTGATGGGAATCGCCAAAGCGAGGCAGGCGATTACCAGGAACCACAGCGCCGGAGCGAACCCAGCCAGCCGACGGCGCACCCCTCGCCAGGCGCTGGGCTCACGGCCAGCGCGCTGGAAGTCGGGCATCGGCGTCGCGTGCAGCACGACTCCGGTGAACTCCCGATCGGCGACCGCCCACGAGCACCGGGTGCGCCCCAGTGCCGGGTCGTTCAGCCACAGTCCGTTGCGATCGGCCCCTTCGATCACGACGAAGTGGGAGAACCGCCAATAGGCGACGATCGGGAAGGGCTCGGAGGGCAGATCGGCCAGGTGGCGCTTGAATCCCTCCACGGCCAGCCCCTGCGACCGACCCGCCAGCACGATGCTGTGCGCATTGGCGCCATCGCGGGACACCCCGCAGGCCACGCGAAGGTCCTCTAGCGGCACCCACCGGCCGTAGTGGGCCAACATCATGCCCAGGCACGCCGCCCCGCACTCGGTGATCTCCATCTGCAGGACCGTCGGCACCTTGACGCGGCGGCGGCGCACCCGCCGGGTCCAGGACAGGTCGGGTTCGGGCGGCGCGTCTTGTACGACCGGCCCCTCGGGGTCCGCGGTCAAGGGGTCCCCAGGAAGGCCTTGTGCGGGCGCACCTCGGACAGGATCACCGTGCCCACGGCCGGCGTGCCCGAGGTGATGCGCTGCGGAGGCCCCGGCGGCAGGGTCCAACTCCACCCGCTGGGCGTGGTCGGGTCGGCCGTAAGCGCAACCTCGACTTCCACCACCGGGCCGCCGGCCATGATCTCGGCCGTCAGATCCGAGTTGGCGGTCAGGTAGGCGATGCGGGCCTCGTCGACCGGCAGCGGACTCAC
>JBIRBF010000037.1:0-17575 GCA_044326505.1 Candidatus Nanopelagicales bacterium
GGCCGACGCCGGCTTCGAGGTGCTCAACAACGCCAACAACCATGCCTATGACTACGGCCCGGAAGGCTACAAGAACACCGGGGCGGCGCTGGCAACCGTCGGGATCGACCGCGTCGGCGACCCGGGAACCTACGTAGTCAAGGAAGTCGAGGGCGTGAAGGTGGCGGTCGTGGGGTTCTCCCCCTACCCGACGTCCAACCAAGTCACAAATATCCCTGCGGCCCAGGCCTTGATCGGTCGAGCGGCCGCGGAGTCCGACATCGTCGTGGTGCAAGCCCATATGGGAGCCGAAGGGCCCGACCGGCTGCACCTCACGGGAGAGAGCGAGATCTTCTACGACGAGGACCGCGGCAATCCCATCGAGTTTGCCCGGGCGGCGGTGGACGCGGGCGCAGACGTGGTGGTCGGGCACGGCCCCCACGTCCTGCGGGGCATGGAGTTCTACAACGGCAAGCTGATCGCCTACAGCCTCGGCAACTTCGCCGGCGGCGGCAACCAGCTGGCCTCCGAGGGCGCCACTGGGATCGGCGGCATCCTCAAGGTGCGGCTCAACAGCGACGGCACCTGGAACAGCGGACAACTCGTGTCGACCTACATGGACGGAACTGGCGTGCCGACGATGGACCCCGCGGGTTCCGCGGTGGCGCTCGTACAGGAGCTCAGCAACTCCGACCTGGCCACGAGCGCCGTCACGCTCGGGCCGGACGGATCGATCACGCCGTAGCCGGACGGGCGAGTCCGCCAGCGGCGCCACGTGGGGCAAAGAACTTCGCCAGCCGCGACTTCTTCTTGGCCGTCGCGTTCTGGTGCTTGTCGCCCGTCGGCTTCGTCTTTGCCGGCGTCGGCTTTGGCTGCTGCTTCTCCGGCCTCGGGGGCTTCTTGGGCTTCTCTGCCTTGGACTTGCCAGACTTGCCGGACTTGGGCTTCACGGGCTTATCCGGCGTGCCCTTGTCGGCCGTCTTCGCCTTCTTGCCCTTCTTCGCCTTCTTGCCCGCCTTAGCCTTCTTGCCCGCCTTAGCCTTCTCGCCTGCGTTCGCGATCTCTACCTGATGGTCCTTCTTGACGCCTGCCGAGCGCTTCGACGACTTACCGGAGGCGTTCGCCTCACCTGACTTCTTGGTCTTGCTGGGCTTGTCTGACTGCTTCGCCTTGGTCCCGACTGTGTCGCGGTCGGACCCCGCCTTCGGCTGCGCGGGCACGGCATCCTCGCCCGACCCAGACTTGGAGGACTTCGCCGGCGCTCCGCTGGGGCCCTTCTTGCCTGTCCCCTCGCCGCCCGGGACGTGCGCTTGGTCCCTGTCGCCGACCAAGGTGCTCGCGGTTGGCCGAGCGGTCAGCGCTGCCGGCTGCGGCACGTTGGCCCGCGAGCCCTGGGCCACGAGCTTCTTGCGCTTCTCGGCCTTCCGTGGGCGCGCCTTCGCGAGGGTGATCCCCTTGACCTTGCTGAGGTCGCGTGGCGCCTGGAGCGAGGCCCGCTCAGCTCCCATCTTGACCCAGGCCAGCAGCTTCTTGGTGCCCAACGAACGCAGCGGTACCCGGACGATCCCACCCCCGACCGCACCCACCGCGGCACCAGAGGCTCCGGAAGGCAGTTCCGGGTGCGGCCGCGACGCGTCCAGCGGTACGAGCAGCAGCTCCGACATGACCTCGCACACCAGGTGTCCGCCGATCAGGAACGCCAGACCGCCGATCATGGGCCGTTCCGAGACTCCGCTGTACCCCGAGAGGGCCTCACGCACCTGCTCCGCCGTGGCCACGTCATAACCCATGTGCGTCAGGGTGCCATGCCGACGGTAGGTCAAGCACGTCAGATGAACGGATGGTGAACTCCGTCCTCCCGGTCTTGATGGCCAACCGACCGACCCCCGCGCCTCCCCGGCCCTAGGCTGAGGCGGTGCCAGACGTCAACGAACGTGCCACCGCCCATCCCATGGGCCAGGTCGCGATAGCCAGCATCAAGGAGTGGGACGACAAGGTGTACCGGCGCATCGCCGGCTACCGCACGCCCGTCCTGGACCGCACCCTTCGGCCACTGACCCGGGCGGCTGACAAATCCGTCCTGTGGTTCGGCATCGCTGCTGCCACCGCGCTTATGGGCGGTCAGCAGGGGCGGCGTGCTGCGCTCGCCGGGGTAACGTCGATCGGGATCGCCAGCGGCACGGTCAACCAGGTATTCAAGCGGATCGCACCACGGCACCGCCCGGACCGCGAAGGCGCCGAGGTGCCCACCCAACGGCACGTACCGATGCCGGAGTCCACATCGTTCCCATCCGGGCACTCAGCATCCGCGTTCGCCTTCGCGACGGCAATGTCCAGCGAACTGCCCGCGCTGGCGCCGATCCTCTTCCCGCTGGCTGCGGCCGTGGCGTATTCCCGCACGTACGTCGGCGTCCACCATCCCAGCGATGTCGTCGTGGGAGCCAGCTTCGGGGTCGTCGCCGGCGCCGTCGGCCGATTCGCGGCAGATCGCGTGGCCCGCCGCGTAGCAATGGTGAGAGCCGGCCGCCCCCTGGAGGGCGACCGGCTCGGCTGACGGAAGGAGTGGTGGGTGCGCGCTTAGGACTCGCAGTGCTTCTTCAGCGCCTTCGTGGCGTTCTTCAGCGTGTCCTTGAGGACCTTCTTCTGCATGAAGCCCGGCACCGGCAGGGCGCTATCGACATCCAGTGACAGCGTCGCCTCGGTCTTGCCGCCCTTGTCCACCAGGGTCCAGGAACCCGTCTGGGCTTTCTGGCCCTTGCTCGGGGCGGCCAACTGCCACGACACCGAGGCGTCGCCCTGGGTGTAGACGAGCTCGAACTCGTCCTTGGCGACCTTCATGTCGTTGACCATGCGGGACTTGGCCGGCAGGCCGTCGGCATCGGTCTCGATGACCTCGGCGGAGATGGTTCCGGGGAACCAGGACGGCTGACCGTCCACATCACGAACGACGGCGAGCACGTCGGCAAGCGGGGCGTTGATGGTGACTGATTCAGATCCAGAGACGCTCATGGCGGGCACGTTACGCCTGGCCGCAGCGTCAAGTCGCGCTGAGCGCGCAGACGCTCAGCCGACCAGACTGAACTCCACTGCTCGCGCCTCGACATCGGCCCGGTCGAGTCGGACCGTCACCCCCGCGCCCAGCGGCACGTCCCCGTGGCAGGCCGCGATCACCGCCGGTCCCGACACGTGCACGACGGAGCGCCGCCCGCGCTTGCTCAGCCCGACTGCGGCGAAGTGCTCTCCCTCGCGGCCGGCCAGCACGCCCGCCTCCACCAAATCGACGTTGGCCCGTTCGAGCGAGTTGGCCCGCCGGTCGCTCGCCGACATCAGCGCCGGCAGCTCGGCCATTCCCGCACTTACCCACTCGGGCACCGGCTCGCCCGCGCAGATCGCCGCCGACGCCGCCAGTCCGTACCGATCCACCAGGCGGCGCAAAGGCGCGGTGACGTGGGCGTAGGGCGCCGCTACCGCCGAATGCTCGACCACCGCCATCTCCGGCTCAATCTGCGCGTACCCGGCCCCGCGCATGAGCGACGTGGCCGCGGTGAGCATCGCGGGGGTGCGCTGATCCTCCGGCGACAGGCTGCGGATGAACTCCGGATACGTCATCGTCGCCGGCCAGCTCAGCCGCAAGGATCGGGCCACCGCCCGCACGCGGGCTATGTCGCCCTCGGCCGGAGGCGGCATCACCCGCAGGAGTCCGACCCCGGCGCCCAACATGATCTGCGCCGCGCACATGCCGGTGAGCAGCGAGATCTGCGCGTTCCAGCCCTCAACCGGTGCGGCGGGCGAGAACTCGAGCCGATACCCGCCGGCATCGCCGACGACGGCCTGCTTGGGCAAGTTCAGGCTGACTCCGCCACGAGCGGCCTCCTGGTCCTGCCGCAGGCGCCCGATCTGTTCCAGCAGGGTCATCACATCGTCAGCGCCGCCGGTCTCGAGCTCGCCCTGCACGCCCGGATAGTCGAACTGCCCGCGGCTGCGCACCATGGCACGCTCCACCCTGGTAGCGATGACGGACCCGTCGGAATCGAGGTCGATGCACCACAGGTACGCAGGCCGCACCTGGTCGGCCAGCAAGCTCGCGCGGTCCTCGCTCAGCACGGTCGGGTGCAGCGGCACCTTGCCGTCAGGGCAGTAGTAGGTGACACCGCGACGGTGCGCCTCGAGGTCCACTGCGCCGCCGGGGGTGGCGAACGCAGGCACGTCCGCGATCGCGTACCAGACTCGGTACCCAGCGCCCCGCCGCTCCAGGAACAACGCCTGATCAAGGTCCCGGGCGCCGGGCGGGTCCAAGGTGACCAAGGGCAGCTCGGTGGCGTCACGGCGGGGCAGGTCCGTCGGTGTGGGCCACCGCTCGGCTGCGGCGAGGACCCCCGGGTCGAACGCGGCGGGCACGCCGAGCTGCGCTCGGATGGCGGCAAAGCCAGCGGCCATCTCGTCGCCGTCCGAAACCGCAGCGGCCAGGGGCATGCGTGACACAACAGCGACCGTACCGCCTCGGCGATACGAGTGCGCCCTTCGGCGCTAGACCCCCACGGACTCCTTCTGGTCGCCGACCTCGGGCAGGTCGGGTTCCAGCGCCTCGGCCGGGGTCAACTCCGGATCCGGTTGCTTGCTCAGCTTGCTCGGCCACCAGATCTTGCGCCCGATGTCGTAGGACAGCGCCGGGACCAGCAGCGAACGGATGATGAACGTGTCCAGCAGCACGCCAAGCGCCACCGCGAAGCCGATCTCGCGGAGGAACACCAACGGCAAGACACCGAGGACCAGGAACGTCGCCGCCAGCACGATGCCCGCGCTGGTGATGACCCCACCGGTGACCGCAAGGCCGCGCAGGATGCCCGCCCGCGTGCCGTGTTTGACGGACTCCTCCCGCACCCGGGTCATCAGGAAGATGTTGTAGTCCACCCCCAGCGCCACCAGGAATACGAAGGCGAACAGCGGGAATGACACGTCCGCCCCAGCGAACTTGAAGACCTCGTTGAAGAAGATCGCGCACAGGCCGAGTGTGGCGAAGTAGCTCAGCAGCACGGTGGCGATCAGCAGCAACGGCGCCAGCAGAGCTCGCAGCAGGACGACCAGGACCAGGAAGATCACTCCGAGCACCACCGGGATGATCAGGTCGCGGTCGTGCACGGACGCCTCATCGACGTCTACCTGTGCGGCGGTTTGGCCGCCCACCAGGGCATCTGCGCCGGGGATGGCGTGCAGCGTATTGCGCAGTTCCACCACGGCGTCCTCGCCGGCGCGGGAGTCCGGTGCGGCCACGAGCGTCGCCTGGAACTGCACACGGCCCTCGACCACCTTGGGCTGGGCGCCCGGCACCGGTGGACCGGACAGGGCGCTCCCGGTGAAGGGTGCCACCGAGGCGATCCCCGGGGACGCCGTCGCCGCCGCCTCCACCTGCGAGGCGGCCGACTCGTTGGCCAGGATCACCACCGGGGTGCCGAGCCCGCCCGCGAAGTGGTCGGCGATGATTTCCTGGCCGATCACTGAGTCGGTGCGTTCGGTGAAGGCCTGGGTAGTAGTGATGCCGCTGGCCTTCAGAGTCGTGGTGAAGGCAGCAAAGCCCAGCATGACGATCGCAGTGACCACCCAGATGAGCCGGCGGTGCTGGCCCACGGTGCGCGCGATCCGCGCCCACATGCCTTCCCACTTCTCGTCCGGGCTGCCGGTGAGGGGAACCTTGGGCCAGAACGCCCAACGGCCGGGGGGAACTTGGTACGCGAGAACGGCCCCCATTCCGGCTTGCGGATGCGCATCACGCCGAAGAAGATCCAGGCCACCACAGAGGCGGCCGCGAACATCCCGCCGATGGCCACGAAGGGACCGGCGGAGATGTCGCTCACGAGCGACAGGACCAGGCCGATGAGCGCGGGAACGATGAAGGCCAGGACGGGGATGACCACGCTGGGGATGACAAGTAGCGCGGGCAGGAAGGTCAACATGACCACGAGCGCCGCCAGAATCCCCGCGGCGCTCACCGGCCCCAGCGAGCGGTTGGAGTTCAACTCGCTGAGCAGGAGGCACAAGAGTCCCAGGCAGACGGTTGCGGCGCTGGCCACGATGGGCTCCACAACGCCGCGCAGGGCAGCGCGCATCGCCTGGGTGTGCGAGGCGAACCTGTGCAGTTCCTCCCGATATCGGGCCACCAGCAAGAGGGCATAGTCGGTCCCCGCGCCGAAGACCAGCACGGTGAGGATGCCCTGGCTCTGACCGTTGAGCACCACGATGTCGTTCTTGGCCAGCAGGTACACGACGGCGCTCGCAGCTGACAGCGCCATGGCCGACGACAGCAGCGGGATCAACCAGATGAACGGACTGCGGTAGACGAGGATCAGGATGATCGCCACAACCAGCGCCGTGGCGCCGAGCAGGGTGGTGTCAATGCCGCCGAAGACCTTGAACAGGTCGGCCAGGATCCCGCCCGGACCGGCGACGTTGATCTGAACGTTGGGGTACTCCCCGCCGGCCTCCCTGATTGCCGCGATCGCGGCCGGTAGCAGGGGCTCGCCGCTGGGCAGGTTCGCGGCCGCCTTGTCGGCGTCCAAGCTGACCACCAGCAAGACCGCCTGGCTGTCCTGGGAGGGGATGGCGACTACCGGACCGGGGACCAGGTACTCGCTGAGCGTGCCGCCGCCCTCGATGGGCAGGTCCGGGATCTTGGCGGCGTACTGGCCGGCCTCGGCGATCTGCTCACCGGTCAGCTTCGATCCGTCCGCGTTGGACACGACCACCAGGATCGGCAGCGAATTGACGTCGGCGAACTTCGCCTGCTCCTCGGCGACTTTGGTGGACTCGGCCGAGGCGGGCAGGAAGGACGTGTTGTCGTTCTTCTGCACCTCGGAGAGCTTGCCGCTCAGGGGACCGGCCACCGATCCGATGATCAGCCAGACGATGGCGACGGCGACCGCGAGCCAGATCGCACGACGGCCGCTGCGCGCGGCGGGTGCGCTTGCCGCTGGACCGTGATCGGTGTCGGCGTGCGCGGCGGGTTCCTGCTCGGCCTTCGGCTGCATGCGGCACCTCTCGGATCTAGCGGACGGCACGTGGCGCCGGTCGCGGCCTTCCGCTCCAGCGTGATGACAACGAACCGTAGCCGACCCGATGTGCGCGCTAACCGAACATAGGGCACCCTTCTCCCATGGGCCTTGCGGGAACAGAGATGCGCCGGGCCAAACTGCGCTTCGGCCTGCTCACCGGCGCCGTTGCACTTCTGGTGTTCCTGGTCCTGCTGCTGTCCACTTTGTCCAACGCCCTGGTCAGTTCGCTGGTGGGCGCGCTCAAGGGGTTGCAGACCCAAGGCCTGGTCTACGCCGACAGCGCGCGGGACAACATCGTCGCGAGCCGCCTGCCGGCCGCAACCATCGCGGCGGTCGCCGATGTGCCAGGGGTGGCAGCAGCTGCCGGTCTGGGCACGTTCACCACAAAGGCGGAACTCGCCGGAGCCGCGACCGAGGTACAGGTCTTCGGTTTCCAGCCCACCGGTCCAGGCGCTCCCGCCGGCCTGTCGTCCGGGAGGCTGCCGCAGGCGCCCGGCGAAGCTGCCGTGGACGGTGGTGGCGTGGCCATCGGGGACGTCGTCGTCTTGGACCCGGGCGGTACGAAGCTGACCGTGGTCGGTCTGATCCGCGGGGCTCAGTTCAACGCTTTGCCGACTGCGTACGTCAGTTTGGACACCTACAACCAGGCCGTGACCGACGCCAACCCCGGTCTGCCCTTCGTCCCGATCAACGCCGTCGCCTTCGACGTTGACGCGGGCCAGGATCCCCAGACTGTGGCGCAGGCGGTGGCCGCCACCGTCCCCGGCGTAACTGCCTATCCGCTGGCCCGCGCAGTCGAATTGATCCCCGGTATCTCCTCCATCACCCAGAGCTTCGGCATCCTGGTGGGCCTTACGTTCGTGATCGGGATCGTGGTGATCGGCTTCTTCTTCCTCATCCTCACGGTGCAGAAGATGCGGGCCTTCACCTTGCTGCGGGCAATCGGCGCCTCCAACGCCAGGCTGGCGGGTTCCGTCGCGGTCCAGATCGTCGTCGTGGTGCTGCTGGCCTCGGCTCTCGCAGTGCTGCTGACCCTGCTGGCCGTCCGCGGTCTCAACACGGGCATTCCAGTCACGCTCAACCCCGGGCTGATTCTCGGCACCGTGCTGGCGGTGCTGGTGTTCTCGCTTCTGGCCGGCCTGCTGAGCATCCGGCGCATCGTCCGGATCGATCCGGCCACTGCGGTAGGGGCACGATGATGCTTGCCCTCAACGAGATCCGACGCGGCAAGGGGCGCTTCTCGGCGATTGTCGCCGCCCTGTCGCTCATCGTGTTCCTGGTGCTCGTCCTGGGCGCCTTGGCCGATGGCCTGTTCTTCGGCGCGACCGGCGCCGTGCGCACCACGACCGCCACGGCCTACGTGTTCTCCTCCGACGCCGAAGGCTCCCTCATCCGATCGCGCCTGCCCGAGGCCGACGTCGCCACGGCGGCCGCGGCGCCCGGTGTCGACCAGGCAGGTCCGGTCGGAGTGCTGCTCACCGGCGGGGAGGGACCGCAAGGCCCCATCGATCTGGCCGTGTTCGGCATCGATTCCGGGAGCGCGGGGACCCCCGCGAACGTGGTGGAGGGCCGACTTCCCGCACCCGGCGAAGTGGGCGTGGCGGCCGTGGACCAGCGCCTCAAGGACTCGGGCGTCACCGTCGGCTCCACGGTCAGCGTGGGACAGGTGAGCGCCGAGGTCGTGGGAATCACCGCGGACTCGGAGTACCAACTCCAGCCCACGATGTGGACGAGCGTGGGCACATGGCGTGCCATGCGAGACGCCGTGCGACCCGAACTGCGGGCTCAGAGCGACACCGTCAACGCGATCGCCCTGGTGACCGCCCCTGGATCCGATCTCGCAGCAATCGCAGCGGCGATCCCGGACACCACTGTCCTCACGGCGGAACAGACCGGCTTGGCCATTCCGGGCGTCGAGCAGCAGAGCTCCACGCTCAACTCGATCATCTACACCACCCTGGCCGTGGCGGGGCTCGTCGTCGCCCTCTTCTTCGCGCTACTCGTACTAGAGAAGCGCGAACTGTTCGCCGCCCTCAAAGCGCTGGGCGCCTCCACAGGGCGTTTGGGTAGGGGTGTCATCCTGCAGGCCATCATCGCCTCAGCGCTCGGGGTCGTGATCGGGACGATCCTGGCGCGCCTGTTCGACCTCATCATCCCCGCGGGCGTTCCCACGCTGTTCCGTACCCAGACTCTGGTCACGATCGCCATTTTCACCATGGTGGCCGGCGTGGTCGGAGCGCTGTTCTCACTGCGCCGGATCGCGAAAATCGACCCCGCCACCGCAATCGGAGGTGCTTTGTGACCGACTCGGATTCGACCGACCCCGTGCTGGCCGCCACGGACTCGGTGCCCGACGGCCCCGGCGAAGCTCCCGCCGAGGACGCGGCGCACCACCCGCAGGCCTTGCTGCATGTGAACGACGTGCGCAAGGTATACGGCAGCGGCCACACCGAAGTCGTGGCTGTTTCCGATGCCACTATGGCTGTGGACCAGGGCGAGTTCGTGGCCTTGCTCGGACCCTCCGGCTCTGGCAAGACAACCCTGATCTCGATCATCGGAGGCCTCCTGGCACCGACGTCGGGCACGGTCCAGGTCGGCGACGTGAACGTGGCCGACATGAGTCGCAAGGAACTCACGGCCTTCCGGGCCGAGCGCGTCGGATTCGTCTTCCAGTCGGCCAATCTAGTGCCGTTCCTGACCGCCCGCGAGAACCTCCTTTTCGTATCGTCGCTGGTCAAGGGCATCCCGAAGAAGCAGGCCCAGCAGCGCGCCGACCAATTGTTGGCCGAGCTCGGACTCGCCGATCGGGCCAAGAACCTGCCGGAGCAGTTGTCCGGTGGCGAGCGCCAGCGAGTCGCAATCGGACGTGCCTTGATGAACGATCCCGACCTGGTGCTGGTCGACGAGCCCACCGCAGCCCTCGATACGGCGATGGGCCGACAAGTGGTCGAACTACTGCGCCGCGAGATCAAGTCGCGCGGGAAGACCGGCATCATGGTGACCCACGACCTGCGGATGGTGGAGTACACCGATCGGGTCTTCGAAATCCTGGACGGGCACCTGACCCACGTCGAACAACCCAGCGCGCTGAGGCACTAGCGGCGGGGCGACCCGTCCACCGTCAGCGCCGCCCGCTACACCGCGTCCGGACCCTGCTCCCCCGTGCGCACGCGCACGATGGCCTCTACCGGCGTCACCCAGATCTTGCCGTCACCGATCTTTCCCGTGCGGGCCGCGGCCTCGATAGTGGTGACCGCGTTCGCGACGTCTTCATCGTCGACGACGAGCTCCAGCTTGATCTTGGGGACGAGGTCAACGACGTATTCCGCGCCTCGGTAGACCTCTTTGTGGCCGCCCTGCCGGCCGTAGCCGCTGACCTCGGTGACAGTCAGGCCGCGGAGACCGATCGTCTTCAACGCGTCCTTGACCGACGAGAGTACGAACGGCTTGATGACGGCGGTCACGAGTTTCATCCTGGCTCCCTCTGGCGGATCCGGCTGCCCCACCACCCTAGTGTGCCGAAGGGTCCTGGGGTTCCGTCGACGGATCGGCCGGGTCCTTGCCGTGGCCCAGGCTAGGTCCCTGCCCGATGCCATGGCCGAAACCGTGCCCAACCCCCGCGAACACACCACCCGCAGCGCCGCCGGAGCCGACGATGTCGTAGGCCGACTCGGCGTGCTCGGCCAGGTCCACACCGCTGACTTCGTCGTCGGGCGCGATGCGGAACCCGATCGTCCGATCGATCACCTTGGCGATCAGCCACGTGACCCCGAATGCAAACGCCATCGTGGCCACCGAGGCCAGCAACTGCTTGCCCAGCAGGCCGAAGCCGCCGCCATAGAAGAGTCCGTCGGCGCCGCCACTGTTCGCGGCCACCGTCGCGAAGAGGCCGATGGCGATCATCCCGACCAGCCCGCCCACGCCATGCACACCCAACACATCGAGTGAATCGTCGTAACCGAACCGGTATTTCAGCCCGATCGCCAGTGAGCAGATAGCACCTGCGGCGAGCCCGATGGCAAGTGCACCCAACGGGGTGACGAACCCGCAGGCGGGGGTGATGGCCACAGCGCCGGCAACCGCCCCTGATGCCACGCCCAGCGTTGTGGCCTTGCCGTCGCGGAACCGTTCCACGAGGACCCAGGTGAGCGCCGCGCAGGCGGTGCTGATCTGGGTGTTGATCATCGCCGTAGACGCGAGGCCATTGGCTGCGAGCGCCGATCCCGCGTTGAATCCGAACCAGCCGAACCACAGGATGCCCGCGCCCAGCAGCACCAGCGGCAGGTTGTGCGGCCGCATGGGGTCGCGCCGCCATCCGACGCGTCGGCCCACCACGAAGGCGAGCGCCAGGGACGAGAAGCCGGAGTTGATCTCGACGGCCGTGCCGCCGGCGAAGTCGAGCGCCCCCAACCGATCCCCGATCCAGCCACCTGCGCCGTCGTCGAAGAAGAAGGCCCAATGCGCAATCGGCAGGTAGACCAGGATCGACCACACCGAGATGAACACGATCCAGGCCCGAATCCGCACCCGGTCGGCGACGGCGCCGGAGAGCAGTGCCGCGGTGACGATCGCGAACGTCAGCTGGAACATCGCGAAGGCCAGCAGCGGGATCCCATTGCCCTCGGCTCCCACCACCTGGTCAAGCGTGCCCTCGAGCCCGATGAAGTCCGCGCCACCGATCAGCCCCCCGCCCACGTCCTCGCCGAAGGCGAGCGAGAAGCCGAACAGCACCCAGATCACGGTGACTAGGCCCATGGCCAGGAAGCTCATCATCATCATGTTGAGCACGCTCTTGGCGCGCACCATGCCGCCGTAGAAGAGCGCGAGTCCGGGGGTCATGAACAGCACCAGCGCGGCACTGATCATCACCCACGCGGTATCGCCGGGGCTGATCTCGGGCACGGCGTTCCTCCGCTTCGCGAAGCATGGGGCCAGCGCGCCGCGGTGTCGGGCGGTTCCAGGCACCACCATCGGCCGCCCCCACGCTGGCTCGGTCTGGGGTGAGCGAGGCACAGAATGGCCCTCGACCGTACCCGCCACATTTCCCGCGTGTTACCGCTGTGTGAACTCCTGCACCACTTCTAGGCCACGGGCAGCCACAGCAGTCGCAGGTCGGTCACCCGGACATTCGTCTTCTTGGCGGCGACGGGGTGCGCCTGCACATCGTCGGCCTTGCCCTGCCACTCCACAACGATCGCCTCGACCTCGCCGGCGAGCTCTGCCTCAACGTCCTCGATCTGAGCAGCCACGTCATCGACCTTCGCCGCGGCATCCTTGGCTCGAGCGTTGGCGGTGCCGGCCCGACGCACCGACGCGGCGATCGCCGACGAGCTACGCCGGCCGCCGAACAGCCCGCCGAGCACTGAGCCAGCGTCGGCGATCATCCCGGTGGTGCGGGCGGACGACAGCTGATCGGCTCGCTGGGCGGCGGAGTCCAAGCGGGTCTGAAGGGTGCGCAGTTTGGCGTCGTACTTGGTCTGCAGCGCGGCGGTCTTCTTGTCCGCCTCGGCCTCGGCCAGCTCGCGGCAGCGCTGGCGGAACTGCTCCTCGGTCTCGCCGACGCGGCTGTAGGCCCGCAATTGCGGGTTGACGAAGACCTCGATTGGCTTGTTGCGCACCAGGTAGTCGGTCAAGTCCCGCTGCAGGGTCGTCCAATACGTCTTCGTGTCCAGGCGTGCTTGCGCGAGCCCATAGCGCGCGCCGGCCGGTGCTTCCGCGATGAGGTCGCGATCGTCGTAGTCCACCACGATGGGCTCGAGGACGGCCGTGGACGTGGGCAGCGGGTGGATCACCGCCTCGTACTCCTCGTCATGGCTGAGTCCCGCGCGCGCATCGTCGTACCGGACGATGACGCGCGCCACGACGGCTGGTTCGAGCCGCTGTCCGCCGGCGATCGGTGGTGCTGCACCGGCCTGCGCGGCCCACGGAGCCGCCGGATCCAGGTAGGCGATCGGGACCCCGTCGGCGATCTTGGGCAGCACTGGGGTCTCGTCGTCGGCCAGCGCGGTGGCGGGCGCGGCGCCGATGGGGGAAGGAGACGACCCCAGATCCCCGCTCGGGCTACTCGCCGACAGGTCAGCGGTCGCCATCCCGGCGGAGCCAGCGACCCCCGCCCCCACTGATGTGGTGTCCGCTCCACGGCTCGGCTCCTGCGCCGCCTCCGACTCCGACTTGACCCGGGCGATCTGGTCACGGGTCATCGGTCCGCGCAAGTAGGACCGGACCCAGCGGGTGCTGAAGGTCTCGACGTCGTTGCGACCGGCCTTGCGGAGCAGGAACTGCCGTTTGCCGAGCGCCGAGATTGCCCCGCTGAGGGCCTTGACGTCCATCCCACCCGCCGCGCTCGACATCCCGTCGAGTAGCCGCGCCTTGTCCTGCTCCGTGGTAAGCCGGCCGATCATCCAGGTGCCCGCGTTGCTGAGCGCTTTGTAGTCGACATCCACTGGGTTCTGCGTGGAGAGCACCACGCCCAGGCCGAACGCCCGGGCCTGCTTCATCAATAGCATGATCGGCTTCTTGGTGGGCGGGTTGGCGGTCGGCGGCAGATAGCCCGCGACCTCGTCCATGTAGAGCAGGGCGCGCAGATCGGTGGTCCCGGACTGCCTACGCATCCAGGTGACCACTTTGGACAGGATGAGCGACACGGCGCTCTGACGCTGCTCGTCGGACAGATGCGACGTGGTGATGACGGCACATCTGGGCGTGCCGTCGGGGCCGAACAGCATGCGCTGGATGTCGACCGGGTCGCCGGCGATCCAGGTCGCGAAGCTGGGGGCGGCCAGGACGCCGTTGAGCCGAAGCGCGAAGGCCATCCGATCCGCCGGCGGGAAGAACGCATCGAGCTCGAAGACCCCGAGTTTGCGCATAGGAGGGGCCTGCACCCGGGCCAGGAGGGTCGGCAGGTCGATGCTCTCGCCCGCCGCCCAGGCATTCGCGATCAGGGTCGAGAGCAGGATGTGCTCGCGCGACGCCACAGGGTCGGCCTCGATCCCGACCACGCTGAGCAGGCTGGTGACATAACCCTCGATCTCGTCGGAGATGGCTTCCGAGTCATCGGTTTGGGGCGCCTCCAGCGATCCCAGCACGTTGAGCGGCACGCCGGCGTTCGAGCCCGGCGTATAGATCGTGAGGCCGAAGGAGTCCTTGTAGGCGCGCATCTGATCCGGGCCGATACCCCACGGGGCTAGCCCGTCGCGCCACGCGCCAGCCTGGGCCTCGGCGAACCGCGGCAGATCCTGGCCGGCCGCCCTGGCCAGCGCCGGGTCGATCCACGGCTCGAACTCGGGCCCGGCGAGCGTGGGGAACGCCAGCGCGAGGTTGGTCAAGTCGCCCTTGGGATCGATGAGCAGTGCGGGGATGCCGGCCGAGAGGGTCTCCTCGATCAGCCCGATACCCAGCCCAGTCTTGCCCGAGCCGGTCATGCCGACGATCACGCCGTGGGTGACGAGGTCGCCGGTCGCAACAGAGACGTCGGAGGGCGCTGCCGCCGCGTCAGCCGACACTGCGCGGCCCAAGATGAGATCAGCCATGCAGGGAAGACTATTCCCGCGCCCCGACACGTTCCACGCAGCGACGACACCGACTCGCCGCCACCGCAGACCCGCGCGCGCCCGCCCACCTCGCAGCCCTGGCCCCAAGGGCGCCGATGGGCAACAATCGCTGACTGTGGACGCACCCGGCGCCGGCGACTGCGAGGCGCGGATCGAACCCTGGGGGCAGCCTGTGCTCGCGCTCAGCTCGGGCGCCTACATAGCGGCCGGGGTCTATCTGGTCTGGTGGGCCCGGGGCCGAGCCGATGTGCACCGCGGCGAGCTCTGGCTATTCGCCGCCGGACTCGCGGCGGCGGGCCTGGGCAGCATGGACTACCACGGACCGGCCGTCGGACCCGAGCCGCTGCTGCACGACGGCGGCCTGGCCATCGCGCTGGCGGTCGCCTTCGGCATCGACCTGCGCCGACTCGGGGCGGGCCGGCGGACGCTCTGGGGTCTTGGCATCGGCACGGGCATAATGCTCGCGCTCATCGCGGCTCAGCCGACGTGGAGCCCCGCGGTCGCGGGCGTGGCGGCAGTAGGGCTGGTGGCTACGGAGGCGGCCGTCTACCGGCGCGGACTACGCCGATTCGGCCGTCCCCTCGCCGTGGCGGCTGGGCTATTGGCCGCGGGGGCCTCAGTGTTCGCGCTCTCCCGCACGGGGGGACCACTGTGCCGACCGGACTCCCTGCTTCAGGGCCACGCTTTCTGGCACGTCGCCACTGCTGCAGCCCTGGCCGCGTGGGGCGTCTCGGCGCTGCCGGATCCGGGCCGCGGCGCCCGCGACGGCGCGCCGCGGGGGCGCCAATCCACACCTGACGACCTGTCGGACGGGGCGCATAGGCTGACGAAATGAGCGCCGTCCGTCGTGCCGCCGACGTGTTGAGCGGCGTCGTCTTTCGCACCGTGGAGGTGCGGCGGGTCGATCCGGAGCCGACCGGGCCGGCCCTGATCCTGGCAAGCCATGGCGGCGGGCTCGCCGACATCCTCGCCGTCGTGGACAGCTCGGATCGCTTCCCGCGGTTCCTCGCCCGCGATGTCATCTGGCGCCTCCCCGGTGGCGCGGCCGTGATGTCGTGGGTACGGGCGATTCCCGTGCATCGCCGACAGGATCACGGCGGCAGCGCCGACAATGCCGACATGTTCGCCGAGGCAGTCGCCGGATTGGCCGAAGGCGACGTACTGGCCATCTATCCCGAGGGCGAGAGCTCCCCCGAACCACGCTTGGCGCCGCTGCGCACAGGAGCGGCGAGGATCGCCCTCCAGTCGTTGGCCGCCGGTACCGACATCACCTTCGTGCCCACGGGTCTGCACTACTTCGACGTATCCGTGCTGCGCGGCCGGTGTTTCGTCGACATCGGTCCAACCTTCACCTGCACCTCGGCCGTGGCCGCTGCCCGCCAGGCCGCCGGGAGCGAGCTGGGCGAGCCCTCGCCGACGAACCACGCACTGGTGAAGGCCGTGACCGGTGTACTCGAGCAGCACCTGAGCGACGTTGCCGACGAATACGACGGCTGGGAACAACGCCGCCGGTACGAGGTCGCGGCGACCACATACCTACGCCACCGGACGGACAGCCCCGGTGCGAGCACCTCATTCGAACAGGTCGCGACAACGGCAGGTCAGATTGCTCGCGCGCCGGAGGTCCAGCGCGAACGCATCGATGTCGACGTCCGGGCGCTCGAGGCCGAACTCGAGATTCTGGGTCTGAGCGGGGATCGGGTGAGCGAGGCCAGCTTGGCCGGGCCAGCCCTGGCGCGACAGACCGGGCTGATGGCGGCGCTCGCCATCCCGGGGGCCTACGGCCTGCTGGTGAACTCCGTTCCCATGTTGCTCATCCGAGCCGCCAGCATGAGCGGCATGGCGCCGGCAACTGCGGCGACCGCCAAACCGGCCATCGCCACGATCGCGTTCCCCGCGGCTTGGGCGGTGTTGGGACGGATTGGCTACCGTTGGCACGGACCGATCGGAGCCGCCGCGGCAGCGCTGAGTGGGCCGGCGAGCCTGATCGCAGCTGTGGCCCTTGGGGAGCGGGCGCAACTGATGTTCTACCTGGGCAGGGCGGTGCGACGGGCCAGGGGTCCGATGCTGCACCGACTCGTATCGGCGCGCGACGCTGTGGTGGCCTCCGTGGCCGCCGGGCTCGCGGCTGAGCCGCACACGTGGCCACCTGCTGCCGAGCGGGCAGCTGTCAGTGCCACCGATGTGACCCGGGAAGCGGGATACTGAAGTCGTGTCCACCCCCAGCGCCCGCCACCACCGCCCCCGCGCCAGCGGTGTGCTGGCGGTCCTGAGCTGGACCGGCATCGTGGCAGCGCTGATCGCACTGGGCGTCATCGCCTTCGCACCGCCGGCGCTCGCCTCGGCCGCCGAAGCGGTCGCAGGCATCGCATCCGCGATCGTGGCTGTCGCATGCGTGGCCGTGCGCCCGCTGTGGCCGCGGGGCGCATGGTGGATCGTCATCGCCGGCCTGGTCGGTTGGACCATCTCGCACTGGCTCTTGCTGTTCGACGATCCGGTATCGGTGGCGAGCGAGCGACTCACATGGCCACACGCGCTCGCGGTCGCCAGCTACGCGCTGCTCATCCTCGGCGCCCTCACGCTGGTGCGCCGACGGCACACGGCCAGGGACACCACGTCGGTCATCGACTCACTGATCGTCCTGACCGCTGGCGGGGCGCTGATCGGCTGGACGCTGCTCGATGTTGCGAGTCGCAATCCGCTGCTCGGCAACCGCCAGTTCACCCAACTTGCAGTCTTTGCCATTCTCAACCTGCTGCTGCTGAGCGTCGTCGTCCGGCTCTGGTTCGCCACCCATGCCAGCACCAATAGGGGCATACGAATCGTCTCGCTGGCGTTCGCGGTACTCATCGCGGCCGACGTCGCCACGCAGTACCGGTTGGCCAACGCGACGGCCGCCGGCCAGATGACCCCCGTCCGCTGGATAGACCTCCTCTACGCCCTCTTTGGGGTCCTCGTCGCCGCGGGTGCCATGAACTCGGACGCCACCCGCCGACCGCC
>JBIRBF010000054.1:0-14549 GCA_044326505.1 Candidatus Nanopelagicales bacterium
CTGGGCAAGATCCCAGGCGGTGACCAGCTGAGCGGAATGCTCGGACCGCTGCTGGGCGGAGGTTCGGCAGGTGCGGCCGGCGCCGCCGACGCCGGGACGACCCCCTCGGCCTAATCGCGCGCAACCCAGCGCTACACCCGGCCCGGCCCTCGCACCTGCGAGCGCCGGGCCGGGCCTATTCTTATGCGGTGCCCGGCCGTCGGTGCCTCGATGCGGCGACGGTCGGTGTGCGGGTGTAGCTCAATGGCAGAGCCCCAGCCTTCCAAGCTGGTCATGCGGGTTCGATTCCCGTCACCCGCTCGTCGGACGGCTGTCGCTGCGGGAATGCGGGTTGGACTGTGGACTGGATCTGGCTCGTCCTGGGGGTTCTGCTGGTCGCCCTCTTGATCAGCGTCTTGTACGCCTTCTTCTTCGTCCGGCCACGAACGACCAAGCAGATCACCGCGAGTCTGCAGGTGCTCGTGCGCGAGACCCACGGCGTGGCCGCGGAATTGCTCGCGCCGGCGAAGTGCCTCGCGACCTCGGCGCCCTCGCGCCAGGAGCTGACCGGCCTCGGGGTTCTCGGCCTCACGGCTCAGGGGCTGGTCTTCGCGGCCGCGGAGCCGGACCGCTCGATGCTGGTCGCGCGCGACTCGGTCGTGGCTGCCGACGCCGTGCCGATGTCCGGCGCCAAGGGCGCCGGGACAGGGCGGCTCGACGTGCGCTGGACCACCCCCGGCGGGGAACGAACGGCGACTTTCGCCACTGCAAAGGCGGCGGAATTCGCCGACCGTCTGGCCTCCCCCCTGCGGTGAGGGCGAGGCCTAGTCGAAGATCGGCCCGACGTCCCGGCCGCGCTTGAGCTCGTAGAACCCCGGCGTCGTCATACAAGCGACGACTCCGTCGAAGAGCCGGCCGGCGGCCTCGCCGCGCGGGGCAGGACTCAGGACCGGCCCGAAGATAGCCGTGCCCCCGATGTGCAGCACGGGCGTGCCGGTGTCCATGCCGACGGGATCCATACCTGCGTGGTGACTCTCCCGCACGCGGGCGTCCCAGGCCGGATCATCCGCTGCGGCCGCCAGTTCGGCGGGCAGGCCCGCCTCGGCTAGGGCCTCTGCGAAGACGGCGGCATCGTCTTGGCGACCGCCCACGTGGTACCTGCTGCTCATGGCCTCGTAGAGCGGCCGTACCGCGTCCGGCCCGACCTGCTGCTCGGTCGCGACGACGAGTCGCACCGGCCCCATCCCCCGCACCATCAGCGCGGCGTAGACCGGCGGCAGCTCCTTACCCTCGTTCAGCACGGCCAGCGACATGATCCGCCAGTTCACGCTGATGTCGCGCACCTTCTCCACCTCGAGCAACCAGCGCGACGTGAGCCACGCCCAGGGGCACAGCGGGTCGAAGTAGAAGTCCACGACGGTCGATCCATCCACCGCGTCATCGATGCCCATCAGAACTCCATTCGCGTTCGCCATTCGAATAACCGGGCCCGGGACCGCCGTCCAGCCCTGCTGCGACCCTACGGCAATGGTTGGATTGCCTCATGCCAGCCGAGAACCTGACCCGCGCCGAGGCCGCCGAGCGCTCGGCGCTCGTCAGCAACGTCGAGTACCAGGTCGAGCTCGACCTGACCCGGGGTGCTGAGACCTTCGGCTCGACCACCCGCCTGACATTCGACGCGGTCCCCGGCAGCGCCACATGGCTGGACCTGATCGCCCCGGCGGTGCATCGCGTGGAGCTCAACGGACAGGAGCTCGACCCGTCGAAGGTGACCGACGGGAACAGAGTCCAGCTCGCCGACCTGGCAGCGACGAACTCCGTGGTCATCGACGCCGAGTGCGCCTACATGAGCACCGGCGAGGGACTGCACCGTTTCGTTGATCCGCAGGACGACTGCGTGTATCTGTACACGCAGTTCCAGGTCGCCGACTGCCGACGGGTGTTCCCCGTGTTCGAACAGCCCGATATCAAGGCGCCGCTGCAGCTGACCGTGACGGCCCCTGCGCACTGGCAGGTGGTGTCGAATCGGCCGACCCCCCGACCCGACGCCGTCGAGGGCGGCGCGGCAACCTGGCGCTTCGAGCCGACCTGGCCACTGCCGAGCTACCTGTATGCGCTCGTGGCTGGGGACTACGCAGTCGTGCGCGACGAGTACGTCGGCCAACAAGGCACCTACCCGCTCGGGCTGTTCTGCCGCAAGACGCTGGCAGAGAGCCTTGACGCCCGCGACATCTTTGCGATCACCAAAGAGGGCTTCGGCTACTTCGAGGCGGCGTTTGACTACCCGTATCCATTCGACAAGTACGACCAGCTCTTCGTGCCCGAGTTCAACGCCGGCGCGATGGAGAACCCCGGCGCCGTCACCTTCCACGAGGACCACTACATCTTCCGCTCGCGAGTGACCGAAGCCGCCTACGAGTCGCGCGCCGAGACGATCCTGCACGAGATGGCGCACATGTGGTTCGGGGATCTGGTCACCATGCGCTGGTGGGACGACCTGTGGCTCAACGAGTCCTTCGCCGAGTGGGCCGCCCACGACGCTGCCAGCAACGCCACCCGCTTCGAGCACGCCTGGGCCTCGTTCGCCAACCAGCGCAAGGCCTGGGCCTACCGCCAGGACCAGTTGCCGTCCACCCACCCGATTGCCGCCGACATGGTGGACCTCGACTCGGTGTACGCCAACTTCGACGGCATCACCTACGCCAAGGGCGCGTCCGTGCTCAAGCAACTGGTGGCCTTCGTCGGTCGCGATGCGTTCCTGGCCGGTGTGCAGCAGTACTTCCGCACCCACGAGTTCGGCAACACCGAGTTCGCCGATCTGTTGTCGGCGCTCGAAGCCGCATCTGGCCGCGAACTGGGCAGCTGGGCCCAGGCATGGCTGCAGACCCCCGGGGTGAACCTGATCCGACCCGAGGTGCGCGTCGGCCCCACAGGCGACTACGAGTCCGTCGTGCTGGAACAGGAGCCGCCGAGCTCACCGGCGGGCGTGGCGCAGACGCTGCGAGCGCACCGACTCGCCCTCGGACTGTACGACGACGTCGATGGCGACCTCCGGCTGCGCGAGCGGATCGAGCTCGACATCGACGGCGAGCTGACGGAGGTGCCGCAATTGGTGGGCACCCCGGCGGCGGATCTGCTGCTGGTCAACGACGACGACCTCACCTACGCCAAGATCCGGCTGGATTCACGGTCGATGGGCGCAGCCGTCGATGGCCTGAACACGCTCGCCGATCCGCTCGCCCGCGCGCTCATCTGGGGCGCCGCGTGGGACATGACGCGCGACGCAGAGCTCCCCACCTCGGAATTCGTCGCGCTCGTCGCCGGCGCCATCGGATCGGAATCCGACGTGGGCCTGGTCGGCCAGGTGCTCCGACAGGTCCTGGGCGCCGTCAGCATGTTCGCCGACCCGTCCCAGCGGACCAACTACTGCACGATGCTCGCGCAGTCCCTGCGCGCGGCGGCCGAGGAGGCCCGGCCGGGAAGCGATCACCAACTGGCCTACGTGCGCGGCGTGATCTCGTTCGCCGGCGATGCCGAGATCGCCTACCTGCGCGGCCTGCTCACCGGCACGACGGACCTGCCCGGCCTAGCCGTGGACACTGACGTGCGGTGGGCGGTGGTGACCAGGATGGTGGCCTTGGGCGCGGCCGGCGAGGAATCCGTGGCCGATCAGCTGAAACTCGACGACACGGCGGCCGGTCGGCGCCGTGCCGTCACAGCGCGCGCGGCCGCACCTGACCTGACCGCCAAGGAGACCGCCTGGCAATCGGCCCTGGTGGATGCATCGCTGCCGAATGCGACGTTGTCGGCCACGATCGCGGGCATCATGCAGCCGTTCCAGGGCGACCTGGTGCGCCCGTTCATCGAGCGGTACTTCGCTGCCCTGCCAGAACTCGTGGAGACGCGCACCCATGAGATCGTGCAGCAGGTCGTGACCGGGTTGTACCCGGGGCTGGTGGTCGATGCCAGCGTCGTCGAGCGCACCGACGTGTTCCTGCAGAGCAATCCGGACCTGCCCAACGGCGCCGCGCGCCTGCTCGTCGAGGGTCGCGATGGGCTCGAGCGCTCGCTGCGCTGTTTGGCCCGCGACCGCGACGGCTGAGGCCCTCGGCGTCGCCCTAGTCCGGCTCGTCGGCGTTGAACTCGGGCGGATGTGCGGCCTGCTCGCCGAGCAGGGCGAGGCCGGCGCGCAGGCCACCGGAGATATCTCCCACGGCGAAGCGAGAACCCATGGTCAGGATGGCCAGCCGGCAGCGGTCATCGGGCAGCCAGCGGAGGGCCTCCGGGCCGGTGACGACGTCGACAGTTCGAGCTCCCGGATCCACCGCCACGAGCACGGAGTTGGCCGCGTCGGGGAGCCCGACCAGCCTGGCCTCTGCCGCCGTCCGGTCCGGCACCACGCCGACGAAGGCGGCGAAACTCAGGCCGCTGGTCTGCTCGGCGATCTGAACCGCCCGTTCGATGTCCCCACGCTGCCGCGCGGAGAAGAACTCACCATCGGCCACGAGCACCTCCCAGTTCGGCGGCAGCCAGCTCGGCGCCGGACCCAACTGCGAGTTGGCCGGACGCTTGATCCACTTCGGTCCGCTGCGCGTCCGGACCGAACCACTCGTCCTCGTCCGACCACGACTCACCAGGGCGCCATCGGCCCGCGCGTCCCCACTGCGGGCCGAGCACGATGCCGACGACGATGAGGATCGCCACCAGGGGCACGAGAACCAGCAAGGCGATGGTGGCGGCGGTGCTCACGGCGCCCCGCCAACGAGCGGGGCGCGACCAGCCGAGAGGGGTGCATCCACGCACCTCACCGTAGCGAGGCCGACGCGGTGACGCAGCCTTTCCACCCAGGCGTCAACCTCCGACGGCGGACACCAGCCGACGCAACAGGTCCGACTCGGCCAGATCCTCCAGAGTGATGGGGTTGCCCTTGCTGTCGGACAAGGGCACCGTCCAGTTGGGGTACTCGTCATCCGTGCCCGGCTGGTTCTGCGTCCGCACGTCACCAACGGTGTCCGGCAGCGCAATCGAGATCAGTCGACATGGCGAGCGCGCGACCAACCGGTGCAGGGCGACCACCAGGTCGGGCAGCGCCGAGTCCGGCCGCAGCAGGCCGCGGCCATTCAGTTCCGTGCGCCAATCCGATAGCTCGCTGGCGAAGGCGGCCCACTCGACCTCCTCGTCGTTAGCCAGCTGCCCGAGCTCCGAGCGCAGTCGGATGTGCTCCCCCGCCAGGTAGGCCGCCGTCGGAGGCAGGTCATGGACGGTCACCGACGCCATGGACGCCGAGCGCCACTGCTCGACCGGCTTGATGACCTCTCCGCGCTCGAACCACAGGATCGTGGTGCCCAAGATGCCCCGCTCGGCGAGCAGGTCCTGTACCCACTTCTCCACAGTGCCCAAGTCCTCGCCGATGAGGACCGCACCCGCGCGGTGCGCCTCGAGCACCAGGATGTTCACCAGCGCCTCGTGGTCGAACTTCACGAAGGTGCCCGAGTAGGCCGGCATGCCCTCGGGAATCCACCAGAGGCGGAAGAGACCCAGAATGTGATCCAGCCTGAGGGCACCGGCGTTGCGGAGCACCGTGCGCAGCATGTCGCGGTAGGGGATGAAGGCGGCATCGGCCAGCGTGTCGGGCCGCCACGGCGGCTGCGACCAGTTCTGGCCCAGCTGGTTGTACATGTCCGGCGGAGCGCCGACCTGCACTCCCTGGGCGAGGACGTTTTGCAGCGCCCAGGCATCGGCGCCCTTCGGATGCACGCCCACGGCGAGGTCGTGCAGAATTCCCAGGCGCATACCGGCGTGCAGGGCTGAGTGCTGGCAGTGCGCGAGCTGCGAGTCCGAGATCCACTGCAGCCAGCAGTAGAACTCGATGCGGTCGGCGAGGTCGGACTGGGCCTGCGCCACGGCCTCCGAATCCGGGTCCTGCAGCTCATCTGGCCACTCCTGCCAGATCTGGCCATGCTCCTCCACTAGGGCGCACCAGGTTGCGAAGGCAATCAGCCCCTCCCCTTCAGCGGCTCGGAAGGCGCGGTAGTCGGCCTCCCGACCGGGGCCTCGGGACACCTCGAACACGTGCTCGAGCGCGGCCTTCTTCGCCGCCCAGGTGGCGTCTCGATCGATGAGTTCGGCAGTCGTGTTCGCCGCGGCGACCCCGGCGCCCAGCACCCGCACCTGCTCGATGTCCTCGATGTCCAGGTAGGCGAACTCGGGGATGTCCTCGACCCGGATGTACAGCGGATTGAAGAAGCGCCGAGTCACCGGCAGATAGGGCGAGGGCGCCATCGGCGCGGTCGGCTCGGCCGCGTGCAGCGGGTTGACCTGAACGAAGTCTGCGCCCAGGTCGTGGCCGCTCCAGGCTGCCAGGTCGGCGAGGTCGGCGAAGTCGCCAAGCCCCCAGGAACGCTTCGAACGCATCGAGTACAGCTGCACGGCCAGGCCCCAGGCAGGGCGGCGCTGGATGGTCTGCGGCAGCTCCAGGCGCTGGGGCGCCACCACCAGCGGGCAGGACGCACTCACTCCGCGGCTCTCCGCGTGCAAGGTGTGCCACCCGAGGGGCAGGTCCGCCGGCAGGCGGAAGCTGGCCTCACCCACCGTGCCGGAGTCCAGGTACTCCGGCGGCGTCCAGTTCTCGACCTGGGTCGCGTCGTGCCGATAGCCGCCGTCCTCAAGCTCGATCCACACGCGCACGGGATCGCCGTGGCGCAAATGCACCCAGGTGACGGCCTCGGTGTGCTGGCGCATGACGAACACCGGCGGCAACATGCGCTGCCAGTGGGACAGGCGGTGCTCGGCCAGGGCCTCTTCGCAGGCCTGCGGCGTGGACGCATCAACGCCGAAGGCCGCAAGCACGGCCTGCACCGTCACGGCCGACACCTTCCGGTGCTTGCCGGACTGGTCCCAGTACTCCGTCGCGACCCCATAGGCATTGGCCAGGCGGCTCAGTTCCTGCGAGACCTCGACGTACGGTGGCGGTACGGGCGGGGCGGGCTGCACCCCGTCACTGATCTGTGTGTCCGCAGGGGGCCCTTCTCGGCCGGGCTTCACCAGATCGCGGGCCGGCGATGCTGCCATGGCGCTGCCTCCTCGAGTTGTGCCGCGAGCGATATCAGAACGTCTTCCCGATCTCGCCGACCAGCGAACTGCACCCCGATGGGCAGACCGGATTCGGTCCAGTTCAGCGGCAGGCTGATGCTGGGTTGGCCGGTGATGTTGTACACGGCCGTGTAAGGCGACCATTCCTTCTGCGCCGCGAAATCCGCCGCCGGATCCTCGTCGTCGCGCATGCTCCCGACCTCGAACGGCGGTGCGGCCGCCGTAGGACAGAGCACCGCATCAAACTCGTCAGTGGCCATCATCGCCCGCCGGGCGTACCCGCGGATCTCACCGAGAGCGGCCACGAACTGCCCCGCAGTCGGAGCCTTGCTGCGCCGGCACAGGTACTGCGTCAGCGGCGTGAGCGAGGGCCACACGTCCTCGTCGAAAGCGACGCTGCCCGCGAGGCCCGCCCAGAGCACCTCGAACAGCGGCACGGCCGCGCGCTCCAACGGCGGATCGATCCACTCGACCTCGTGACCAAGTCCGGCCAAGAGCTCGGCGGTGGCCGCCACGGCGGCCTCGACCTCCGGGGTGGGCGGCGTATGGCCGAGGATTGGCTCGGTGAAGACCCCCACGCGCAGGCGTCCGGGCCCTCGCCGCGCGGCCGCGAGGAAGGTGCCCTCGACTGACAGTGCGCGATAGGCGTCACCGACGAACGGCGCTGCCATGACATCAAGTAGGGCTGCAGCGTCTGCGACGGTGCGCGCCAGCGGGCCGTAGCACAGCAAGTCGCCCGGGTCGCCGGAGAACGGCCCGGTGCTCACCCGACCGCGCGACGATTTGATGCCCACGAGGCCGCAGACCGAGGCCGGCAGCCGCACCGAGCCACCGCCGTCGCTGCCCTGCGCGATCGGCGCCAGACCAGCGGCCACCGCGGCGGCGGCACCCCCCGATGACCCAGCTGCCGAACGAGCCAGATCCCAGGGCGTGCGGGCAGGCGGCGCGTGGTCGGGTTCGGTGTAGCAGGGCATGCCCAGCTCTGGGGTGTTGGTCTTGCCCGTGAAGACCAGGCCGGCGGCCCTCATGGCCGCCACCACGTTGCTATCCACTGGCATGGTCGTCGTCAGCCGTGCCACCGCGGACCCCAGCTGCGACGGAACGCCGGCGATGAACTCCAGATCCTTGACCGGACACACCACCCCGAAGAGCGGCGACGTGGCATCGGGAAGGCCGGCTGCGACGGCAGTATCGGCGGCGCGTGCCTGAGCGACGGCCAGGTCTGGCAGGAGTGCGGTGAAGGCGCCCACCACGTCCGTGAGCTCCGCACTGCGTTCGAGGTAGTACTGGGCAAACTCCAGGGCGGTGACATCCCCGGTCGCGATCGCCCGGCCCTGTTCCAGGGCCGTCAGATCGTGCAGTGAGTCCATAGCCACCCAGGCTAGGGACTGCGGCGAGCCCATGCGGGGATCACAGGAAAATCGGCAGGTGCAAGACGACGCACCAGCCCGGCCACCCGGCTACTTGGCCTTCGACTGCGCCTTGCGAGCGCCCGCCTTCTGATCCCTCCTGCTGCGAAACATGATCAAACCGCCACCCACGAGGAGCCCGATGACGAAGACCACGAGCAATGCCACGACGAGCGGTGCGGTGGCCTCGAAGAACACGAAGTTGATCTGGGTGGAGTCGCGGTTCATCAGCAAGAACAGCACTACGTACACGATCAGGATGCCCCACAGCGTGGGCTTGATGTACGCGGTCATCTTGCGCGCCGAGGGATTGCGGCCGTAGACCTCCGCGCTTGGCGCGTTCGCGCCGGCCTGGCCGGTGTTGTCGCGCCCTGCGGGTTGGATGCCGCTCGACGAACTGCCCTGGCCCATGATGCCTCCTCGCCCTGCAAGACGGTCCGCCCAACGCGATTCGCCTTCGTCTTGCCACCCTAGCCGCGCCAAGGCCGCGAGGGAGCGTTCTGCATCGCGGCGAGCGGAGTCCTCGGTCTGCCGAGCGCGGAGTTCGCCGGTGCGGTGGGCGAACCCACGCCTGAGCCATAGGATCGGGTCACGCACGCGAGCCGGACGGGAGGTGCGGGGAGCATGTCAATTCTGGTCCTCTCGACGGCTCTGCTGCTCCCCCGCGCCACGCCGCTGCCCGAACCGACCGTCACCGTCACCCAATCGGCGTTGCCGTCCCCCACCACCAGTGGGGTGACCGCCGAGCAGGTCGCCGACATCGAGCACTCCTTCTGGTTCAAAGCGTTGAACTGGTTCCTCGGCGTCCCGCTGCAGATCATGATCGTGATCGCCGTGACGATCGTGGTGATCGGGGTGAGCCACCGAGTCATCAATCGGACCGTCAAGAGGATCAGCGACCGGGAGGCCGCGATCGATGATGCCGAGGCCCCCAGCCGTGGCCGGGATCGCGAGGAGCTGGGCGAGTCGCTGCTCAAACAGCGGCGCAGCCAGCGTGCCAACGCCATCGGTTCGCTGCTGCGCAGCATCGTCACGGCGGTCGCCAGCGGCATCGCGGTCCTCACGATCCTCCCGTTCCTCGGCATCAACATCGGACCGCTGCTGACGTCGGCCGGAGTGCTCGGAGTCGCGCTCGGCTTCGGCGCCCAAAACCTGGTCAAGGACTACCTATCGGGCATCTACATCGTGCTGGAGGACCAGTACGGCGTAGGCGACATGGTCGAGATCTCCACCGTCGTGGGCCGGGTGGAGGAGGTCACCCTGCGGGTCACGCGGCTGCGCGACCAGACCGGCGTCGTCTGGTACATCCGCAATGGCGAGATCCTGACCGTGGCCAATCGCTCGCAGGGCTGGACCCTGGCCTTCGCCGATATCCCCGTAGCAGCTGAGGTGGACCTCGAGCGCGTGCGGGCCGCGGTCGCCGCAGTGGCCGAGCAGATGATGGCCGACCCCGAACTCGACGACTCGCTGCTGGACGCTCCCCGATATGCCGGGGTGGAGTCGGTCTCAGGCGAGGCGGTGATCGTCCGGGTCGTGGCCAAGGCTGCTCCAACGGATCAGACAGCCATCTCGCGTGAACTGCGCGCCCGGGTCAAGCAGGCCTTCGACCAGGATGGAATCAGGATCCCCGCAATGATGCGCCTATCGGGCGCAGCGGAGCCGGCCAGCAGCGGCAAGAGCCGCAAGGGGTGAATCGATGACGCAAGCCAAGACCTGCCTGGTCACAGGCGCCACCGGCTACATCGGCGGCCGGCTCGTGCCGGAACTGATCGCCGCGGGTTATCGGGTCCGCGTCCTGTCCCGCCATCCCGAGCGGCTACGCGACGTGGACTGGTACGACCGGGTGGAGGTCGTCGGCGGCGATGCGTCCGACCCCACCGCACTGGCCCGGGCCCTCGACGGCGTCGACGTCGCCTACTACCTGCTGCACTCCCTGCAACTGGGCGAGGGTTTCGAGGATGTCGAGCGCGACATGGCATTGCTCTTCGCGCGCATCGCCAAGGAATCCGACGTCGGCCGGCTGGTGTACCTAGGCGGGCTGACGCCGAGTGGGCCGGCGGCAGAGCTCAGCCCGCACCTGCGCTCGCGGGCGGAAGTGGGCGAGATCCTGCGCCAGTCCGGCGTCCCCACCGCGGAGTTGCGGGCCGCCGTCATCATCGGCTCCGGCTCGGCCAGCTTCGAAATGCTGCGTTACCTGACCGAGCGGCTGCCGGCGATGGTGACGCCCCGTTGGGTCCGCAACCGCATCCAGCCCATCGCCATCCGCGACGTGCTGCGCTACCTCGTCGGCTGCGCCGAACTGCCGTCAGAGGTCAACCGTTCCTTCGACATCGGCGGCCGAGACGTGCTCACCTACGAGCAGATGATGCAGCGCTACGCCGCCGTGGCGGGCCTTAGACGGCGCATCATCGTGCCTACCCCCGTGCTCAGCCCGTGGCTGAGCGGGCACTGGGTAGGAGTCGTCACGCCGGTGCCCGCCAGCATCGCGAAACCGCTGGTGAAGTCGCTGCGCAATGAAGTCGTGTGCTCCGAGAACGACATCCAGCGCTTCGTGCAACTACCGCCGGAGGGCCTGCTGACCTTCGAGCAGGCCGTTCAGCTCGCCCTGGTGCGGGTGCGTGACGCAAGCGTGCGCACCCGATGGTCGAGCGCCTCGGTGCCCGGCGCGCCAGCCGAGCCCCTACCCACCGATCCCGATTGGGCCGGCGGGAGCCTCTACCTGGACGATCGTTCCACCACCGTCGACGCGCCGCCCGCGGCCCTTTGGCGGGTGATCGAAGGTATCGGCGGCGAGAACGGCTGGTACTCCTTCCCGCTGGCCTGGGAAGTGCGGGGCCTGGCCGATCGGGTGGTGGGCGGGGTCGGCCTGCGGCGCGGCCGGCGGGATGCGACGCAGGTTCTGGTGGGCGAGACGGTTGACTTCTGGCGGGTCGAAGAGCGCATTCCGGAGCGACTGCTTCGCCTGCGGGCCGAGATGCGCATGCCCGGGCTCGCGTGGCTGGAGTTACGCGTCGAGGTGGGTGACGACGGCCGGACCTTGTACCACCAGCGGGCGCTCTACCACCCGCACGGCCTGCCGGGGCACGGCTACTGGTGGTCGGTCGCGCCCTTCCACGGCATCGTGTTCGGCTCCATGCTGCACAACATCGCCAAGGCGGCCGAGCGACTGGCGATCGAGCTGCAGGACGCCCCCGCCTAGGCTGAGCGCATGGTGGATTCGACCCTGTACGAGCAGTTCGGCGGCCCCGAGTTCTTCGCCGCCCTGGTGGCCGACTTCTATGCCCGTGTGGCCGAGGACGATGTGCTGCGTCCGATGTACCCCGAACAGGACTTGGGCCCGGCAGAGGACCGGCTGCGGATGTTCTTGGAGCAGTACTGGGGGGGTCCCAAGACCTACGGCGAGCAGCGGGGCCACCCGCGATTGCGGCTGCGTCACCAGCCCTTCGCCGTGACACCGACCGCGCGCGACCGCTGGCTAGAACACATGCGAGTCGCGCTCAGCAACCGCGAGCTGCCGCCGGAGCTGGACCACGAGATGTGGAACTACCTCTTCCTGGCCGCGGGGGCGATGATGAACACCGACGAGCCGCGGTCGCCGCGACCGCTCTGACAGCTCCGCTGTCCCGCGCTTGCCGGGGCCTTCGCGGCGGGGAAGATGGCATCTTGGAGGCCATGACCATGACGACCGACTCCGCGGACTGGTGGCGCAGCGCTGTCGTGTACCAGATCTACGCCCGCTCGTTCGCCGATGCCAATGGCGACGGAGTCGGCGACTTGCGCGGCATCACCGACCGACTCGGCACGGTCGCCGAGCTCGGTGTGGACGCCATCTGGCTGACGCCGTTCTACATCTCGCCGCAGCATGACGGCGGCTACGACGTGGCCGATTACCGCTCCGTGGACCCCAACCTGGGCACGTTGGAGGATGCCGAGCTCCTCATCCGGCGCGCCCACGACCTGGGCCTGCGGGTGGTACTGGACATCGTCCCGAACCACACCAGCTCGATGCACCGCTGGTTCGCCGAGGCCCGCGCGGCTGACCCCGGCGACGACGCTTGGGGCCGCTACCACCTCACCCGGGGTCGTGGCGCGGACGGCGAGCTGGCGCCCAACGACTGGGAATCCGTGTTCGGCGGCCCGGCCTGGTCGCCGGTGCTGGCACACGACGGAACGCCCAGCGGCTACTGGTACCTGCACCTATTCGACTCCTCCCAGCCGGACCTGAACTGGGACCACCCGGAGGTGCACCACGAGATGGCCGACACCCTGCGGTTCTGGTTCGACCGCGGCGTAGACGGCTTTCGCATCGACGTTGCCCACGGCCTGGTGAAGGCGCAGGGCTACCCCGACGAGGGTGCGGGCGGGCACCAGGTCACCGACGCGGGTACGTCGGAGCTGTTCGGCGAGATCAAGCCCAGCCCGCAGTGGGACCAGCCCGGCGTGCACGACATCTTCCGGTCCTGGCGCTCGATCGCGGATTCTTACGACCCGCCGCGCACGTTCTGCGGCGAGGTCTGGGTGTCCACCCCGGAACGGCAGGCCGCCTACGTCCGGCCCGACGAGCTGCACACCGTGTTCAACTTCGATTTCCTCAAGTGCCCTTGGGACGCGGCTGGGATCCGCGCCGTCGTCGAGCACTCGCTGCACGCCAACGGCCTGGTCGGGGCACCGACTACGTGGGTGCTGAGCAACCACGACGTCACCCGACACGCCAGCCGCTACAGCGACGACCCGCACGTCGCCCTTCGCCGCGCCCGAGCCCTGAGCGCCTTCATGCTCGCCCTGCCCGGGTCCGCCTACCTCTACCAGGGTGAGGAGCTGGGGTTGCCCGAGGTCGTCGACATCGCCGAGGACATGCGCGCCGACCCGATCTTCTTCCGCACCGACGGGGCCGAGCTGGGCCGTGACGGCTGCCGCGTCCCGCTGCCGTGGGAGGCCGAGGCGCCCTCGCACGGTTTCGGACCCGGACATCTGGCGTGGCTGCCGCAGCCCGAGTCATGGGCGGAATTCGCCCGATCGGCACAGTCGCTCGATGACGTGGGCGACCCGTCGCCGCGCTCGACGCTGGCGCTTTATCAGCGGATGCTGCGCCTGCGGGCCGAGCTTCCACAGCTCGGCGGCGCGCCCCGGTTGGCCTGGGTCGAGTTGGGCGACGGCTGCGTCGCCATGGATCGGACGGCCGACGGAGCGCCGACGCTGCGGGTGGTGCTGGTGACCGGCGAAAACGACGTGGTCGTGCCGGGTCGCTACCAGGTACTCCTGCGCTCGGACGGCAACGTCACCTCGGCGGCGGCGGTCGATCCTGTCGTGCCGTCGAGCACCTGCCTGTGGCTGCTGGCCGAATAGGCGACCGATCCGCGTCGGGCGCTACAACACGCTCAGATTGAGCTGGGCGTGCGAGTCCGGCGGCGGGGTGAACACCTGCCCGGCAGGCGAGGCCAGCCGTTTCCAGCCGGCACAGGTGCCCGACTCGACCCGGGCAGGACCGACGCCCAGCATTCCGAAGGATCTGGCCGCTTCGACGGCGGCGGTCGACATGCCGCCCCAGCAGGGCTCCGCGCGCCACGAGCGCAGCACCTCCGCGCGCATCGGCGCACCTTCAGGCAGCGCAGCGAGGTCGCCCTCGACGACAGGCCGGCGCCGCTCATAGGCCGCCAGCACATCGCCGGCAGTTGCCCGTGCACCCAGGATCCAGCGGTCGCGCGGCGGCAGCGCCGCCAGTGCCGGCGGGGTCGCACGGTCGTCAGGTAGGCGCACCGGATGCACGTCGGCCCCGACCCGGGCGGGGTCGCCGAGCACGTCGCGGAGGCGGTGCGCCGATACGGAGGCATCCAACTCGGGCACCGGAGCTTCGACTGGAAGCGCCACGAAAACCAGCACGCCAGTGGGGAGCTCCGCGTAGAGGCCCAGCGAGCTCATCCGCGTGATGACGCGGACCACAGCCTCGGGTTGCCACCGGAGCACGCGCGACAGAGTGGACGCCAGGTGCACGCGAGCGTCACGAGTCAAGCGCAGACTCCTCACGGCGCCCCACCCGCCTGAACAGGGTCAGCTTCCCGGTACTCGCCC
>JBIRBF010000101.1:0-9694 GCA_044326505.1 Candidatus Nanopelagicales bacterium
AAGCGGCCCTCGTCGCCATCGGCGCCGTCTTCGCGAGCCTCACTTTCATCGTGATCTCGTCACTCGTCGTCGCCCTCGGCCACCGGCTCGACCGGCCGTTGGACTGGGCCCGGCGCGAGCTGGTGCGCCACTCGTCCAGCGTCATCCCCGGGTTCCTCATCACGAGCGGCGCGATCCTCGGCCTCCTAGCGGCCTCGGACTTGGGCTGGTTGTAGCGAACTGCAGGACCGTGCGGGCCGCGCCAGCGGCACCTGCCTCGGTGGCCATTGCCGCAGCGGCGGCGTGCGCGCGATCGAGTCGCCAGGGCTCCCCGACGGCTCGGGCCAGGGCCGCCGCGATGCGCGACCGTGACCACTTCGCCCGCGGCACCGGGGCCGGCGCCACGCCGAGCGCGTGCAACCGCCGGGCCCAGAACGGTTGATCGCCCCACAGCGGCAGCGACACCGCCACAGCTCCGGCCGCCAGCGCTGTCTGGGCAGTTCCCGCACCGGCGTGGTGCACCACGGCCGAGCAGCCCCCGAACACCCGGTCGTGCGGCAGCTCGCCCACCGCCAGGACCTGGGCAGATGCGCCGTTCCCGACCTCGGCGAGCCCGGCCCAGCCGCCCGATAGCAGCACGCGCACACCCACGTCACGGGCCGCGCCGAGCAACGCCGCAGACACCTCATCAGGCTCGGCCACGGTCGCACTTCCCAGCCCCATGTACACAGGCGGCGGCCCATCGGACAAGAAGGCCTCCACCTCCGCCGGCATCGCCGCTCGCGAGGCCAGCTGCCACGCTCCGCTCACATGCACGTGCCTGGGCCAGTCCGCCGGTCGAGGGGCCAGCACCTGCGACCAACCGGCGACCACGGGCAGTTCGGCGCGCACCCGGCGCCCGGGCCCGATCCATCCCAGTGCCGGCAAGCCGACACGGTGCCGATACTCCGCAATGCTCGCACCGAACAGCCGCCAGCCGACCAGGTCGAGCAAATAGTGCGAGGGGTAGTTGAGCGGACCAAGGTCCCGGCCGGGCGAGACCAGCAGCGACGGCCATTGCCTAGTCGGGGACACCGGCTGCAGCACTGCCCAGATTCTCGGAATGCCCAGCGCCTCGCCCACGTGATATGCACTCACCGCGAGCGTCGAGAACACCACCGCATCAAACCCCGGGAGTTCGCGCTCAAGGGCCTGGGTGACGTCGTCGAACAGGTGCGCACCCAGGTCGCGCAACCGCCCCAGAGCCCGCAGCTGGCTGCGGGACTCCAGCAGTTCCAGCCCAGCCCGAGTGGCGAGCAGGTCGCGTGGATCGCCGGGCATGGGCCGGAAGTCGATGCCATGCGCGGCGGCCAGTCCGGCGTGCTCGGCGTGCGTGAGCAGCACCGGAAGGGCGCCTGCCAGCCGGAGCTGTTCGGCAAGGGCTACGAACGGCTGCGCATCCCCTCGCGAACCCACCACGACCAGGGCGATCCGCGGACCTGCCGTAGCCACCATCGGGCAAAGATAAGGCGCACCGACCCTGCGTCACCTCGGCTCCCGGGGGCTGGGGCCAGCAGCCGAGCCGATGCGGGACAATGGTGGACATGGCACTCGTGACGCTCGAACAACTCTCCGACGTTTTCTCCCGCCTCTCCCCTGGCGCTCGCGTAGTCGCCTCCGGGAACTTCGCCACCCCGATGCCGCTCATCAAGGCCTTCGACGAGGCCCAGGAGACGTACACGCTGCACATGCTCAACGCTCACGGCGACCTGCCGAACCGCGAAGGGGTCACCCTCGAGACGACCTTCGTTGGCCCGGGGATGCGGGATCGGCCAGGTCTGCAGTACGTGCCGTGCCGGCTCTCGATGGTTCCGCTGTTGTTCTCGGGGCCGCTGCCCGTCGACGTGGTGCTGCTGCACGTGTCCCCGCCGCGTGACGGCCGCGTCAGCCTCGGCCTGGAGGTCAACGTCCTGCCTGCCGCGATCGAGGCGGTACGGGCCACTGGCGGCCTGGTGGTCGGCATGATGAACTCCCGCATGCCGTACCTGTATGGGGATGCGGAGGTGCTGACCGGCCAGTTCGACTACCTCGTCGAGGTCGATGAGGTGCTGCCCGCGGTCAACCCCGGGCTGCCGGACGAGCAGAGCCAGCGGATCGGTGACCACGTGGCGGAGCACATTCCCGACGGGTCCACCATGCAACTGGGCATCGGCTCCATCCCCGATGCCGTGCTGCACTCCCTGCACGGGCACCGCGGGCTGACTCTGTGGTCGGAGATGTTCTCCGACGGGGTGCTGCGACTGGAGCAGGAAGGCGCCCTCGATCGGGTCCGGCCGATCGTGGCGAGCTTCATCTTCGGCAGCAAGGAATTGTACGAATGGGTGGACTGCAACCCCCGGGTCCGGCTGTTGCGCACCGAGAAGACCAACGATCCGGCCAATATCGCTCGGCACCCGCGCATGATGTCGGTCAACTCGGCGCTGCAGGTGGACCTCTTCGGCCAGGCCAACGCGTCCACCATCAAGGACCGCATCTACTCCGGCATCGGCGGCCAGACCGACTTCATCGTCGGTGCCATGCACGCACCGGAGGGCAAGGCGTTCATCGCGCTGCCGTCCTGGCACGAGAAGAGCAAGACCTCGACCATAGTCGGCCGGCTCGCGGTCCGGGTGACCAGCTTCCAGCAGACCGCGGTGGTGACCGAGCAGGGTATGGCGCACCTGTGGGGCCGCAGCCAAAGCGAGCAGGCGCGGGAGCTTATCGACCGTGCCGCCCACCCCATGGCCCGCGAGGAACTCGAGCGCAAGGGCCGCAAGCTGGGCCTGATCAACTAGCCCGGCCCACGCGAGCGATCCTGCGACACGGGCGGGCCGCGCGGCTACGCTGACCCGAGTCCGCAGCCCGTCCTTGTCGTCCTCCGGGAGTGTCCGTGTCAGTCAACCCTGACAGCGATCCGCGCCACGAGCCGCAACCGCCCGGCGTGGTCATCAAGTCACCGCAGTTCGAGGCCTTGGTCGAAGCGCTCGCGGCGGAGACCGGCGCCGGCACCAAGGCTATGGCCGCCCAGATCGAGTCGTGCCTGGACGAGATGTGCGTCCAGCCCAGCACCACGCAAAGCTCCCAGGTGATCTGGCGCAAGCTCAGCAGTTTCATGACCCGGTCCTACAAGGTCGACGTCGACGACTTCGGCCTGTCCGAGCTGCGCACCCTGGGCCAAGACGCATCCCTGATCTTCCTGCCCAACCACAAGTCCTACCTGGACCCGATCATCCTGCGGTCCACCCTGGCCAAGTGGGGATTCCCCGGGAACTACGTGCTCGGCGGGGACAACCTGGCGTTCTGGCCGATGGCTCCGCTGGCCCGCCGCAACGGGATCGTGTTCATCCGCCGCGAGTTCAAGGGCGACGAGGTCTACAAAAAGACCCTGCGCACCTACCTGGCGTACCTGATGGCGAACAACGCCAACTTGGAGTGGTACATCGAGGGCGGCCGGTCGCGCTCGGGCAAGCTGCGCCCGCCGCGGTACGGCATCCTCAGCTACGTGGTGGACGCGTTCGCGTCCGCCGGCGACGAGACCGCCTACTGCGTCCCGGTGTCGATCACCTACGACCAGCAGCATGAGATCGGCGCGATCTCGGCCGAGGAACTCGGCGCCACCAAGTCGCCGGAGTCGGTGAAGTGGCTGCTGCAGTTCGCCGGCGACCAGTCTCGCCGCCTCGGCCGGGTGCACCTGCGCTTCGGCGAGCCGTTGTCGATCGGCGACGCGATGACCCGCGTGCGCGACGCCGAGCTGCTCAAGGCCGCAGAGGCCGGGGCGTCCGCACCGATCGACCTCGACCGCTACGCCGTACCCAAGATCGCCTTCGAGCTGATGCACCGCATCAACCAGGTCACGCCCATCACCCCGACCTCGCTGGTGACGTTCGTACTGCTCGACAACGACGACCGGGCCCTCACGATCGAAGAGGGCGGCAACGTACTCGCGCCCGTCCTCGACTACATCGCCGAGCGCGGCCTGCCGCTGACGTCGGACGTCGAGACCACGGCCACCGGCGGGCTCTACCAGTCCATCAAGCGGCTCGTCCGCGAGGGCGTGGTGGAGCGCTACGGCGGCGGCACCGAGCCGGTCTTCCGGATCGCCTCTGACCGCATGCACGAGGCCGGGTTCTACCGCAACTCCATCGCCCACCACTTCCTCACCAGGGCGATGGTGGAGTTGGCGCTCCTGAAAGTGGGAGAGGACGGTTCCACCGACGTCGTGGGTGACGCCTGGCGCGAGGTCAAGGATCTCGAAGACCTGCTCAAGTACGAGTTCTTCTTCCCGACCCGGTCCGAGCTCGCCGAGGCAGTTGCGCGCGAAGTCTCGCTCGTCGTCCCGGACTGGGAACAGGAGGAATGGGACCCCAAGACCATTCTGAAGACTCTGCGCAAGACCCCGATGCACGTCGCGCACCGCACCATCGGCCCGTTCCTGGAGGCGTACGAAGTGGTGGCGATCCTGCTCGCCGATCGCGCTCCTAGCCGCCCGGTGGATCGCAAGGAGTTCCTCAACGAGTGCCTGGGCGTGGCCCGTCAGTGGTGGTACCAGCGCAGCCTGCACTCGCCTGAGTCGATCTCCAAGAACCTCTTCTCCGGGGCACTGCAGCTCGCCGCGAACCGCGACCTGCTCGGCACCGGCGGCGAGGAGCTGCGCGACCGACGCCAGGCGTTCGCCGACGAACTCACCGACGCGGTGCGTCGCGTGCAAGTAATCCGACGCATGGCCAACGAACGCGAGGGATTGACCCGAGAGGAGCCGACGCCGTGACCGACCTGGGATGGCTGCTAGAGGATGTGGCGAACTCGCCGGACGGACCCCGGATCGGGGCCTTCTTCGACTTCGACGGCACTCTCATCGACGGCTACTCGGCCAAGGCCTTCTTCACCGACAGGCTGCGCAACCGGGACATCGGGTTCCGCGAGCTGATGCGCACGGTGGTCGAGAGCGCGCGGGTGGAGCGGCGGGGCGCCGATATCAGCCGGCTCATGAACGTCGCGGTCTCCGGACTCGCGGGCCGCTCGGTGGAGGACGTCGATGCCGCCGCCGACAAACTGTTCCGCAAGAAGATCGCCGGCATGATCTTCCCAGGGGCCCGCGCCCTCGTGGATGCCCACGCGGCCAAGGGCCACACGATCGTGATCGCGTCGTCGGCCACCCCGCCGCAGATCGTTCCGGCCGCCGACGATCTGGGCATCACCAACATCATCGCCACCCAGTTCGCCGTGGACGACGAGGGCAAGCTCACCGGTGAGGTGGATGGCGAGATCCGCTGGGGCATCGGCAAGTCACAGGCAGTCGAGGAGTTCGCCGCCGACCACGGAGTGGACCTCGACGCATCCTTCGCCTACTCCAACGGTGCCGAGGACCTGCCGTTCCTGGAGGCCGTGGGGCGTCCCCGGCCGCTCAACCCGGACGAGAAGCTCGAGGAGATCGCGGGCGAGCGCGAGTGGCCGGTGTCGCGGCTGTTCCAGCCCAAGAGCATCGGCCCGACCGACGTGGCGCGCAGCCTGCTGTCGTATGGGGCGCTCGGATTCGGCGTGGCCGTCGGGGTGGGCACGGCGCTGGCCAACCAGAGCCGCCGGGCGGGGGCCAACCTCGCCGCCGGGGTGGGGTCCGATCTGGCACTCGCCGCCGGCGGCGTCAACCTCAACGTCATCGGTCACGAGAACCTCTGGGCCGCCCGACCTGCCGTCTTCATCTTCAACCACCAGAGCCAGCTCGACGTGCTCATCCTGGGTGCCCTGCTGCGCCAGGACTTCACCGGAGTGGCGAAGATCGAGGCCTCCCACGACCCGATGTTCGCGCCCATGGGCTATCTGATGGACATTGCCTACATCGATCGCGGCAACTCGTCGGAGGCTCGCAAGGCACTAGGTCCCGTGGTGGAGGCGCTGCAGAGCGGGCGGTCGATCGCTATTGCCCCCGAGGGCACGCGCTCGGCCACGGACAAGATCCTGCCGTTCAAGAAGGGTCCGTTCCACATCGCCATGCAAGCGGGCGTGCCGATCGTGCCGATCGTCATCCGCAACGCCGGCGAGCTAATGCGGCCCAAGGCGTACTTCATGGCGCCGGGCCGGCTCGATGTGCGGGTACTTCCCCCGATCGACACCTCGGACTGGAGCGTGGACGACCTCGACGAGCATGTCGCGGAGGTCCGCCAGATGTATATCGACGCCATGACGTCGTGGCCGGTGTACGTCGAGCCGTCGCACGAGTAGGGACCGCGCCGACGAGTGGCTGCTAAGACGCCTCCGCTGCCGCGCGCAGGTCCGCGGCGAAGGCGTCGAACATCGGCTGCAGGTCTGGCAGCGTGCGGCCGATCGCGAAGGCCAGCGGGCCGGAGTAGTCCTCGGCCATCTCGAACCGCACGCCCTTCTCCGAGTCACCGAGCAGGAACGTTCGGCTGCCGGTGAAAAGCCCGAGGGGTAGTCCCCCGCGCCAGACCATGCGGTTCTCCGGCTCGAACTCGACCACCTTGACTCCGTGGCCGTGGGTGGGGTCGGCGGTAGTGACGACCCGTATGCCCGCCTCTGGCTCGATCACGCCCTCCACCCGCAGGACTGTGCTGTTCCACTCCGGGTAGTTCTCAGCGTCGGTGATGAGGCGCCACACGACTGCGCGGCACGACGCGATGTCGATACCTGTCTCGAAGCGTGGCACGGCGAAACCCTAGCCGATCGCCGACTGCTCGCCGCACCAGTGCACCGGCTGGCCGCCCTGTTCGGCGAGGGCGACGTTGGCGCGGCTGAAGCACCGGGAGCCGAAGAACCCTCGATGCGCGGACAACGGACTCGGGTGCGCGCTAGCGATGATCGGTGTTGCGCCGAGCAAGGGCCGCAGCCCTTGCGCGTCGCGACCCCACAGGATCGCCACGAGCGGTGCATCGCGGGCTGTGAGCGCTCGCACAGCTGCCTCGGTGACGGTCTCCCAGCCCACATTGCGGTGACTGCCCGGTGCCCCCGGGCGCACGGTCAGCACGCGATTGAGCAGCATGACGCCGCCGTCGTTCCATACGCTGAGGTCGGCGGGCAGGTCGCAACCGAGGTCGTCGCGCAACTCGAGCCCGATGTTCACGAGGCTGCGGGGAAGCGGCGTCGTACCGGGCGGGACAGCGAACGACAGGCCAACGGCATGGCCCGGCGTCGGATAGGGGTCCTGACCCACGATCAGCACGCGCACTGCGTCCAGCGGCAGCCCGAAGGCTCGGAAGACCTGCATTCCGGGCGGCTGATAGCCGCGCCCTGCCGCAAGCTCGGCGCGCAGGAAATCGCCCAGCGCGTCGATCTGCTCGGCCTGGTCCGCCAGGGCGGCCGCCCAGCTGGGGTGCATGAGCTCCGCGAGGGGGCGACGAGCATCGGTCATACCGTACCCAGAAGCTCCAGCAGCCAACGAGGCCCGACCGCCCGCGCACCGGCCGCGGCAACGCGGTCGCGGAGCTCCCGGTCGGCCGTCACGACCAGGTCGCCCGGACGAGCCGCCTTCGCCAGCGCTTCGTCGGCCGTGCCGTCGCGGGTCACGATGAGCGCGGGGTTGTCGGTGCTGGCGTGCACTCCCTTGCCCTCGAGAGCCGCATGGACGACATCGATGAGTGAGCCGTCGGGGGCCTGGGCCGTACCCGGAAGGGACTCCAGCTCGGCCACCAGGCGTTGGGCGGCCGCCGCCCGGTCGCGCCACCAGCCGTCGGGCCGGCTGCCCACCACGTTCGCGACGTCCACCAGGAGCCGCGTGCGCGGCCCGGCCAGGAGCGGCCAGCTCTGGGCGAACCCGGGATGCAGCCGCAGCGACCCCTCCCCCACCACCGACGCGGTGATCTCGTCCGCGCGTACCCAGCGCAACTCCGTGCTCTCGCGGTTGCGGGTCGGCGACTCGGCGGTTGATACGAGCATGAGCACGGTCGTGTAGTGCCAGTCCACATGATCGGTGACCTGGATACCCAGGAACTCGGCCGGTGCCGCGTCGATCGCGGCTTCCTCCTGAACTTCCCGCAACGCGGCCGTTCGAGCGCTCTCGCCGCTGTCGCGGGCACCGCCGGGCAGACCCCAGGTGTCGCCCTGATGCGACCACGGCGCGCGGTGCTGCAGCAGCACCCGGGCAGTCGGCGGCAACGGCCCTCGGCGTGCGGCCGCCACGTCCGCGGCGCGCGGATCGGCGTGAATCAGCAGCAGCCCGGCAGCCCCAAGCTTGCCCCAGTGCTTGGAGCCGCACCGGCATTGCACCCAGCCGTTCCCGTCCGAGACTGCCACGGGCCCAACGTTAGCCCGATCCGCGGAGCATCATCGCTTCGGCGTTACGTCTATTGTCGTCGCCGTAGTGGTTCCCCGCGCCCGGCGGGGTACAGCGGCATGGAGGAGCACCATGGATCCACGAATGGGAGCATTCGACGCGGTGATGTACGACGTCGAGGAGGACCCCATTCTTCGCTCCTTCATCGTCGTGCTGGTCGAGACCGAGTCGCCGCCGGACCTCGACCGGCTGCGCTTCCGCATGGACCGGCTCACGCGCCTGCTGCCCAAGCTGCGCCAGCGCGTGGTCGGCAACCCCATGTCGCTGGTGCCACCACGGTGGGAGACGGTCGAGAACTTCGACCTCGGCTATCACATCCGTCAAGTTGTGCTGCCCGAAGGCACCATGACCGACCTGCTCGCCCACACGGCCTCCTGGTCGTCGCAGGACTTCGACCGGGCGCGGCCCCTGTGGGAGCTGGCCTACTTCGAGGGGCTGCAGGGCGACCGCGGCGCGATCGCCCTCAAGCTGCACCACGCCATCACCGACGGCGTCGGCGGGATGCAGCTGGCCGCCGCCCTGCTCGACCTGACGCCCGACGCCGCGGACCCGTCCGACCTGCCCGATGCCCCGGCGCCGGACGAGGCCGGGTGGCGCGACCGGCTCTCGCAGGCCACGGACTTCCAACTGCAGTCGCTCACCGAGGGGGCCGTCGGCGCTGTCAAGCTGCTGTTCGGCACGGGCCAGCAGGTGGTGTCCGATCCGGGGGGCAGCCTGCTCGCCGCCCAGGAGCTGGTCGCCAGCGCATCGAGAGTCCTCGCACCGGCCTCCACTCCGCTGTCGCCGCTGTGGACCAAGCGATCGCTGAGCACCGAACTGGTCGAGTTCTCGGTGGATCTGAGCGACCTGAAGGCGGCAGCCAAGGCATCCGGCGGCACGCTGAACGACGCCTTCGTCGCCGGGGTCATCGGTGCGCTGCGGAGCTACCACGAGCAATTCGGCGAAGTCCCCGACGACCTGCGCGTCCATATGCCGGTGAACCTGCGGACCTCCGACGAGGCCGCCGACGGCGGCAACCACTGGATCCCGACCAGGTTCCCCGTGCCGCTGAACGAGGCCGACGCCGGACGGCGTATCCGGCAGCTGCATCCACTCCTGGCGCAGGCCCGCAACGAGCCCGCCCTGGGCATCTCCGACCCTGTCTACAAGGTGCTCATGACGCTCCCCCGGGCCATCACGACGCGCATCGCCGGCGGGCTGATGAAGGGCACGGACTTCGTCGCCACCAACGTGCCCGGCCCGCCGATCCCGGTCTACATCGTGGGTGCCAGAGTCACGCGGATGATCCCGTTCGCACCCCGCGGCGGCGCGGCGGTCAACGTGGGCCTCATGTCCTACAACGGCCGCGCAGAGATCGGCGTCAACATCGACGACGAGGCCGTGGAGTATCCCGATGTCCTGCGCGAATGCTTC
>JBIRBF010000084.1:0-11229 GCA_044326505.1 Candidatus Nanopelagicales bacterium
ACTGACGCGCCTCAGCGCGGCCGCAGCCGGTCGGCGATCACCGACCTCGCCGTGTTGAACAGGCCGGTAGGGCTGGGCACCGAACGTCGCGGCGCTGCCTGGGCCTGGGCCGCTGCGAGCGCGCGCCGGGCCGCCTCCGGGGCGGCGTTGAACGTCGCCGTGAGAAGTTCCGACACCCCGTGCACCGGACCGAGGTCGGGATCGGCGCGGCCGTTGACGAGCACCACCGCACCCGGTGAGGACAACGGCAGCTGCAGCGACTGCAGATAGCGCGCGTACCGGTTGGCGCGCGGATCGGGACGCCCGGCGAGGTTGGCCGGCGCCCCCGCGACGACCACGACGACCGGCAGCAGCCGCGCCAGCTCGCGCAGGCGGCGCTCGTCGTCGGAACCGAGGTAGGGGAAGCCCGCCTCATCGAACAGGTCGTGGGCCTGCCAGGTCATGACGTACCAGACCGCATGCAGTTGATCGGGCAGCGGCCGTACGGACGTGTCCTGGAGGATCTGCTCGAGGGCCGCCATGGCGCGGTCCTCGCCCGACCCGCGCGCCAGGCCGCGCAGGTCGTACATGCCGGCGTAGCCGTCCGGATGCACCCGGTAGAGGATCGTGGGCGCGGACTCCGGCAGCCGGCCGGCCACCCGGGTGCGGGTGCCGAACACCGCCGACACCACCGCCGCCGAGCCCGGTCCCCCGGCGCCGGCGACGACGACGTTGAACCGCCCCAAGACGGCATCGTCGCCGGCGGAGACCCCCGCTGCCATGCCGGTCAGCCCCTCATGCGACCGCGTCGGTGGCCGACCAGGACTTCAACTGGCGCTGGATCGACTCCCTCGCCCGGGCCATCTGCTCGCCGGCGATGCGGCGGGTGGCCCAGCGCAGCTCGCGCTGCCGCAGCGCCGCCTCGACCCGGGCCACGAGGGCTTCGTCGGCCGGCAAATCGTAGGCGATCTGGGTGAATCGGGCCAGGTCGGCGCGGTAGTCGTGGCCGCGGGCGGCGAACTGGCCGGGGACGACTTCGGAGGCGTTGAGCACATCAACGGTCGTGAGCAGGAAGGTCGTCAGCGGCCGCCATGGGACGCCCTCAGGCATGACCGGATTGCGCTCCGGTCCGTTGGACATCCAATCCGGGGCCTGCACCGCAAGCGTGGGGCTGAAGACCGTGATGGGGTCATCGTGATGGCTCAGCAGGATGTAGCGGGCCTCCTTGCGCGTCTCCTCTGGCAGTTCGAGCCACTCCCCGTACGAGGCGACCTCGACAACGCGGTGCTCCGGGTCCGTCTCCTCTGGCAGCAAGCGCCACTGCACCGCCCATTCGCTCTCGGCCGGCGTACCGATGAACAGCGCCCGCTGGATACCGGCACGCTCCAGTCCAGCAGTGCCCTCGTGCAGGAACGCGTCCTGCAAGGTGAAGGCGCCCAGACTCTCGCCGAGTGCGACGAACTTCGGTCGGCTGTGCGCTGGCATCGCCCGCAGGCGGCCGTTGATCGCGTGCAGCAGCGCTCGGTTCTGTTCGCGGCCCAGGAACACCCGGTCCAGGGAGAGGAAGGACGGGCGCAGCGAGTACTGCATGGACACGGTGGCGCAATCGCCCTCCGTGAGGTACTCCAGCGTCTCAGCGACCACGTAGTTGACATAGCCGGTTCCGGTGGGCGAGGCCAGGCACAGCACGGAACGCTCGAATGCGCCGAGCTGCTCGAGCTCGTCCATTGCCTTGGAGACCCGGTAGTCGACGGTCGGCGCTGAATCCAGACCGATGAAGGCGCGCACGGGGGTCTGGGCCGCCCGGCCGGTGACAGCGGTGATGGACTTGGCGGTCAGGGCCATGTTGACGAACCGACGCCCCTCGCGGCCGAGGGTGTCCCAGGCGACCGTCGAGGCCGGGCCGCCGCTGATCGTACGCGCGGTCGGCGGTGTGCTGTAGGCCTGCTCCACCGCGGACCCGCCATGCTCGGTGCGCTGGTACACGTACTGCAGGCCGGCCCACAGCAGGCCCACCACCGGGCCGAGCGTGGCGACGTGGCCGATGGGGTCGGCCAGACCAGCGAAACCCGGTGCGTTCCTGCGCACGAAGCCAGCCACGGTGTGCGCGGCTTTGCGCTCCCCCACGGCCAAGACCGTGACCCCCGTCATGACTGCGGCGCCCTGTGCCAGGGCACTGATGGCGGGAGGCGGATCGGACATCCGCCGGCGGTACCAGACGATCTCGGCCGCGGCGACTGAGGCGCCGAAGATGAAACCGGCCGGCACCACGCCCCGGGGCACGTGCCCGGTACGGGTGATCGCCGCGTCCACGGCCCCGTTGAGCCCGGTGACCGTGAGTCCCAGGGCGCCGATGGCCGACAGTTCCCAACCCGCAGTCCTCACCATGGCCCGCTTGACGGGTTCGCCGCGCTGTGGCGACGCCACCCGCTGCACCGCCAGCCCGGCCGCGACGGCCGCACCGTTGGCCACCACCGAGAGTGCCCGGCGCTGGTTGAACGAGGCCGCATCGGGTCGCGGCGCAAGACGCTCGGCGATCTCCTCAATGAGCGACTGCGACGCCCGCGAGAGCGAGTAGATGAGGCTGGCGCTGATCCCGGTGAGCGCCGCCTGCTGAGCGGGGGTGCGCGGCAACAGGCTCGGCGCGAAACTCTGCCCGACGGCGAGGGTCGCTCCCAGTGCAGCCGCACGTTCGGTGAAGTCACGATTGGCGATGGCGTCCAGCACTCGGCGCATTCCTGGTCGCATGGCGCAGATGCTACCGGCTAGGAGTCACGCCCGACGATCATCACGCCCAGGCACATCTCGTCCGTGGTGCCCTCGCCCCAGACGACGTAGCGCGGCTCGGCGGGGATCTCCGGGTTCTTCCCCCGCAACGTCGGGTCCCACGTGCAGGTGACGGTCACCTGGTCGCCCGGATTGAGCTGCACCGGCGTCGCCAGCGGCACCGCGCCCTGCTGGTCGAAGTCGTATTGCGGTACGTCCAGGATGCGCTGCTCCTGCGGGGTGCCCGCGTTGACGTCCACGGTAATGCTCTTGCCGAGCAGGTGCATGTGGCCGGCAACCGCGAAGACGAGCTCGGACTGCTTGATCGCGCGGGTGCAGGACGAGGTATTCGACGCCACGGGGTTGGCCGGGTCCTGGCCACAGATGCTGTGCAGGCCGTTGATGGTCACCAGGCTGCTGGGCCCGAACCGGTCGACAACGTCGGCCACGGCTGCCGAGCGGTCGCACAGGGGGCCGGTCTGACCGGCCGGGCAGGGCACCTCGACCGGACCGGGGAGGAGCACCGAGTACAGCGGTTTGAGGCCCGAGTCCTCCGGTGCCAGGCGCAGTTCGACCTTGGTGCTGTCCGGCTCGATGCCCTTACGGGTGTTGTAGTGCATCTGCAGGACGACCTTGCCCCCGGCGGGCAGCTCCACTCCGTAGCCGGCGGGGGTGTTGCTGGTCTCGCCACCGGGCGCCCACGCGGTGATCCAGTCCGATGTGCCCAACGACTGCGATCCCAGGCCAGAGCCGCCGAAGCACTCGTAGCCTGTCTGCGGGTCCTCGGCCTCCTTCGCCTGCGCCTTCGCGACCTGTTCGGGGGTGACCTTGTAAAGGATCGCGTGATGGGTCACCGCGGGGTTGCCCGGCAGCACGGCGAAACCGGTCGCGAAACCGCCAGCATCGGCGGGCATGTTCAGCACGAAGCAGCGGTAGTCGTCCGTACCGCCGTTGGGCGGTGCGGGCGTGTAACTGCCGCCGGGCAGCGACAAGCTGACGATCTGCTCGCCGGCGACGGGAGCCAGGCCGACCGCCGAGGCCGACTGTGAGGAATCCCCGTGGGACGACGTGTCAGCGTGGGACGAGGAGTCCCCGCTGGAAGGGGAGGCCGAATTGCTCGCCGTGTCCGCGGCCGAGCAGGAGGCGAGCAGCGCCGCCGCAGCAACGGTTGCGAGCGCGATCCGCGGGAGCGCAGTCAGGGTGGGCATGGGAGCACGCTACGCACCCATGTGACCCCGCGTCACTTCACGAGGTCTGCCAGACCGTCGGGGGTGATGTTCCAGCCCGCGATCACCGGCTGGACCCGTTCGTGGCCGAGGACGCCGATGCCGCCGGCGTCCAGCGCGAACATCTTGCCGTCCACCGCCTCGAGGCCCAGGTAGGTGGCTGTCAGGATCCGCAGCAGGTGCCCGTGGGCGACTAGGGCGACCGTCTTGCCGGCTGTTGTCAGCGGTTCGCACCGGGCCAGCACTCGCCGGCAGCGGGCGGCCACATCCTCGGGGGTCTCGCCACCGGGGATGGGGTCGTTCCAGATCACCCAGTCCGGCGCGGACTTCTCGGCCCGGATATCAGCCGTCGTGCGGCCCTCGTACACGCCGTAGTCCCACTCCAGCAGGTCGTCCACGTAGTCATCGGGCTGCAGGCCGGCTAGTTCGGCGGTGCGGCGCGCGCGCGACAACGGACTGCACAGCACCAGGCCGAAAGACACGCCTTGGAGCATCGGCTGCACCTGCGCCGCGCGCGCCTCCCCATTCGCGGTGAGGGGGATATCGGTGCGCCCGGTGTGCTGGCCGGACTTGCTCCATTCGGTCTCGCCATGGCGCAACAGGAAGATCAAACCTTGGGACATGAGGGCAACCCTGGCACAGGCCCGCGGCTGATGCCGGGCGCCAAGGCGTAGCACGCGATCGCAGCGGCGGCGGCGACGTTGAGCGAGTCCACCCGGTCGGTCACCGGAATCCGCAGCCGCAGATCCGCAGCGCGCATCGCCGCTTGGGTCAACCCCGGACCTTCCGTGCCCAGCACCAGGGCCACCCTGGCGTCGGGCCCCAAGGCCAACTCGGGCAGGGCGACCGCGTCGGCCGCCGGTGTGAGCGCGGCGACCCGCCACCCTTCGGCGCGAAGCTCGGTCAGTGTCGCGGGCCAGGCCTCGGCCACCGCCCAGGGCAGCGACAGCACGGCACCCATCGACGTTTTCACCGATCGGCGGTACAGCGGGTCGGCGCAACGCGGCGACACCACAACCGCGTCCATGCCGAGTGCGGCGGCAGTGCGGAAGATCAGTCCGACGTTGGTGTGGTCGACCAGGTCCTCGAGCACCACGACGCGGAGCGCACCGGCCAGCACCTGAGCGACGGACGGCCGCACGGGGCGAGTGAACGCCGCCAGCGCTCCGCGATGCAGCCGGAAGCCCACGACCTGCTTGAGCGTCGCCTCGTCGGCCACGAGAACGTCGATGTCGAACCCAGCCAGCAGCGGCCGCAGACCTGGCAGCCAGCGCTCGGTCATGAGCGCCGAACGCGGCACGCAGCCGGCGGCCAGCGCGCGGGTGATCACCTTCTCGCCCTCCGCCAGGAAGAGCCCTCCTTCGGGCTCCATCCGCTGCCGCCAGCCGACGTCGGTCAGGTCGGCGTACTCGACCGCCCGCGGATCGTCGGAGCCGATCGGCACTACCCGCACGGAATCAGCGCCACGTACGCGCCGACCAGCGCTCGCCGTCCACGACCGCCACGAGCGGCAGGCCGAACGTTGCGGTCAGGTGGGGCGCCATGAGCACCTCGGCGATCGGTCCGGCCGCCACAATGCCCCCGTCGCGCAGCAGCAGGGCATGTGTGAAGCCGATGGGGATCTCTTCCAGGTGGTGGGTGACGAGCACGGTGGTGGGCGCGGCCGGGTCTTGCGCCAGCCAGCCCAACCGGCTCACCAGGTCCTCGCGCCCGCCGACGTCCAGTCCGGCCGCCGGCTCGTCGAGCAGCAGCAGTTCCGGATCCGTCATCAACGCGCGAGCGATGAGGACCCGCTTGCGCTCGCCCTCGCTCAGGGTCCCGAACGCCCGCTCGACCAGGTGCGCGGCACCCAGCAAGTCCAAGAGCGCAACCGCGCGCTGCTCGTCGGCGGGGTCGTAGTCCTCCCGCCACCTTCCGGTGACGGCCCAGGCAGCGGTGACGACCGCGTCGAGGGCGCGCTCGCGGCCGGGGATGCGGGCCCCGATGGCCGGCGAGGCCAGCCCGATGCGAGGTCGCAGCTCGAAGACGTCAACCGCGCCGAGTCGCTCCCCGAGCACCGATGCCGTGCCCCTGGTGGGGTGTCGGCGCGCGGCGGCCAACTCCAGCAGCGTGGACTTGCCGGCGCCGTTCGGCCCGAGCACCACCCATCGCTCGCCATCGGCGACGGTCCAATCGATGTCGTGCAGCACCGCAGCGCCGCCGAGGTCCACCTCGACCTGGGAGAAGTCGATCACTGCCGCCACGGGAACTGACCCTACCGTGCGTACGCTGGCCGCCATGTCGGCAAGCGTCGAGCTATATCCGCGCGCGGCGATCCTCACCGCCTGGATCAACGCCTGGGCGGTGGGCCGGGTGGACGGCCTGATCGAGTGCCCGGGCGTCTCGCCGGCAGCGCCGCTGCTCGCCCCCGTGCGCCAGCCGCTGGGCCAGGCGCTTGCCCTGCTCATCGCCGAGCATGGTCCGGACCTGCATGCCAGCGCACTGCTGCCGGTGCCAGGCGATCCGGCTGGACTCCCGCCGGACGCGCGGGACGCCCGCCAAGCCGGGCAAGTGGTTGCCCTCACCGGTGGTACCCCCGGACGCCCTGCCCAATTGCTCTTTCCCGCCACTTCCGCCCCCGTGCGCCCCACCGCGTGGCGGGCGCAGGACGCCCACGTGGCACCCGCAGCACTCGCAACCGATCTCCGCGCGGCCCGCTTGGGGATCATGGACCTGCTGCCGGGTGCGGTTGCAGTCTCCGATGCCACCGGTGGACGGCCGCTGGAGCAAGCCGAACTGCGTGACCGCCTGCGCCGGCTCGAGACCGTCCCGCTGCCACCCGGCAGCGCCTCCGCCGCCGTCGACCTCGCCCGCCGCAGCGCCGCTCTGCTCGCCATCGTGGAGGCGGCTGCCGCCAGGCTGGACGCCGACCCCGGGCGACGCGACGCGCTCATGGCCGAGCTGCGCCCCCTGGCGGCCGCTGGACGGCGCGCCCTGGCAGCGGCCTTCAGCCACGCCGTGGCCGACTAGGCTTGGCCCGCCATGATGCCAGTACTCCTCACCCTCTCCGGACGCGATCACCCCGGCGTCACAGCAGACCTGCTCGAGTCGCTGCGCGGCACCGAGACCGAAGTGCTGGATGCCGAGCAGATAGTGATCCGCGGGGAGCTCGTCCTGTGCGTGCTCCTCGATGCAGACGACCCGGACGCCGCGATCGAAGCGGTCCGCCGCACCGCCGCCGAGCACGAGATGGCGATGTCGGTGGATGCCGAGCCGTCGCTGCAGGACGCACGGCGCCGGGGGCGGATGCTCGTCACCGTCATGGGTGAGCCGTTGGCGACCTCCGCCCTGGGCCGCGTCACCCGCCGGATCGCCGACCACGGCGGCAACATCGACCGCATCGAGCGGGTCGCCGGGTACCCCCTGGTCGTCCTGCGACTGACGGTCTCCGGCGCCGAGGAGCGCGACCTGCGCGAGGCGCTGGCGGCCGAGTCTGCGGCCAGCGGCCTCGATATCGCGGTCCAGCGCATGGCCCTCGCCCGCCGGGGAACGCACCTGGTGGTGATGGACGTCGACTCCACCCTGATCCAGCAGGAAGTCATCGAGCTGATCGCCAGGCACGCGGGCTGCGAGGACCAGGTGCGCGACGTCACCGAGGCGGCGATGCGCGGCGAGCTGGACTTCGAACAGAGCCTGCGCGCCCGCGTGGCCCTGCTCGAGGGAGTGCCCGTGAGCGCGCTGGACGAGGTGCGCGCGTCCGTCCGGCTGACCCCCGGGGCCCGGACCCTGTGCCGAACGCTCAAGCGCCTTGGGTATCGCATCGCCGTGGTCAGCGGCGGCTTCACCGACGTCGTGGCGCCGCTCGCCGCAGAGCTCGGCGTCGACTACGCGCTGGCCAACACCCTCGAAGTACACGATGGCGTGCTCACCGGCAAGGTCGTCGGCGACGTGGTGGATCGCAGGGCGAAGGCCGAGGCTCTGCGCCGTTTCGCGGCCGACGCCGGTATCCCACTCGAACAGACGGTGGCCATCGGCGACGGCGCGAACGACCTGGACATGATCAACCTGGCCGGGCTCGGGGTGGCATTCAATGCCAAACCGGCGCTGCGGGCCGCCGCCGATACCAGCGTGAACGTGCCCTACTTGGACGCCGTGCTGTACGTACTGGGCATCACCCGGGAGGAGATCGACGAGGCCGACGGCCGCTAGCCGCGGGGCACCGCGAAGCTGACCAGGTCTCCTTGTCCGACCGAGGTGGAGAGCTCCGACCAATCACCGGCCAGCTCGATCTCGGCGATTCCCGACGTCGGGAACTTGGCCACCATCTGCAGGAAGTCGGGAGTCTCGTGCGGCGACGACAGTCGCAGCGCGAGCATCTCGAGCCCCGGGTTGTGCCCCACCAGGAGCACCCGCGGCGTCCCTGCCGGCACCTCGGCCAGCACGTCGAGCAAGTCCGCCGGGTCCGCCTCGTAGATCCGCTCGTCGTAGGTCGGCGGCGGCGCATCGGCCATCTCGGCTGCGACCAGGGCATACGTCTCTCGGGCGCGCGCGGCCGGCGAGACCAGCGCGAGGTCGATCGGGGCGCGGGCCGCGAGCACGGCCCCGGCGGCCGGAGCGTCGCGGCGGCCGCGGACATTGAGCGGCCGCTGGTCGTCGGGCACGCCGGGCGGCCAGGCAGACTTCGCGTGTCGGAGCAGAACGAGTGTCGGCATGGCGGCAGCGTAGACGCTGGACGACGCCCGATGGGGGTTCACTAGGCTCACTGCATGAGGCCCATTGACGACGACTTCGCGGCCCTGCCGCTCGTCGGCGTCGCCGACGCCGCGCTGGCCACCGCCGCCGGCCGCGCGACCTGGTGCGACGTGCGTGTCCAGGTGATGACCGAGCGTCAGGTGCACCTGCGCGACGGCGCACCGGAGGTGGCCGCGACCTCCCGATCGACCGGCATCGGAATCCGCGTGATCGCCGATGGCGCATGGGGCTTGGCCGCCAGCTCCGACGTGACGCCGGACGCCGCGGCGCACTGCGCGCAGCGTGCCATCGACCTGGCCAGATCGACTGCCCAGCTGGGCGGGCCGCCGGTGGCACTCGCCCCTGAGGCGCCGCACGTCGGGACGTGGGTATCTGACTACGACCTCGACCCGATCGACGTGCCGGAGGCCGACGTCGTCGCCAGGCTTGCGCATTGGTCGGCCACCTGTGCCGCCCACGACGCGGTGCAGCACACCTCCGCAAGCTTCGTGGCAGCCAAGGAGCAGCTGTTCTACGCCGACTCGTCCGGCGCCCGGACGCTCCAGCAGCGCGTGCGCTGCGAGCCGGAGGTCACAGTGATTGCCGTGACTGAGGCGGGGTTCGAGGACATGCAGACCACCCTGCCGCCGACCGGCCGCGGGTGGGAGTACGCGCTGGAGGGAGTCTGGGAGGCCGAGGTGACCGCCCTAGGCGGTCACCTCGCCGAGCGCGTGGCGGCGCCGTCGCTGGCACCGGGCCGCTACGACCTGGTCATCGCGCCCTCGAACCTTTGGCTCACGATCCACGAGAGCGTCGGGCACGCAACCGAGTACGACCGGGCCGTTGGCTTCGAGGCGAACTACGCGGGCACGTCCTTCGCCACGCCCGACGGCCTGGGCAGCCTGCGGTACGGGTCGGATCTCATGCACGTGACCGGCGACCGCACTGCCCCTGGCGGCCTGGCCACAGTCGCGTGGGACCACGAGGGCGTGGCGGCGGGGACGTGGGACCTGGTCCGCGGCGGGGTGCTGGTCGGCTACCAACTGGACCGCTGGGGTGCGGCGCGGTTGGGGGCCGGGGCCTCCAACGGCTGCGCCTACGCCGACGACGCCGGGCACGTACAGATCCAGCGGATGCCCAACGTGTCGCTGCAGCCCGACGCCGCCGGCGGCGATGTCGCGGAGCTGGTCGCAGGCGTCACGGACGGCCTGCTGGTCGTCGGCGACAAAAGTTGGTCGATCGACATGAGCCGGCGCAACTTTCAGTTCACCGCCCAGCGGTTCGTTCGCATCCGCGGCGGCCGCCTGGCCGGTCAGGTCAAGGACGTGGCCTACCAGAGCGACACGCTGGATTTCTGGGCCGGCTTGGCCGCACTCGGCGGGCCACAGACCTACGAGCTCGGCGGGGCCCTGAACTGCGGGAAGGGCCAGCCCGGCCAAGTGGCCGCGGTCAGCCACGGCTGTCCGGCGGCGGTGTTCCGCGGGGTTAACGTGCTGCGAACCGCCGACGGGGAGGCGTCATGACCGAATCACCTGCCGTGGTGGTCGACAAGGTGCTCGCCGCCGCGCGTTCCGCCGCGACAGTCGTGGCCGTCGAGACCGCGCACGAGGCCAACCTGCGGTGGGCGCTGTCGATGGCGACCACCAACGGCGTGGTCAGCAGCAGCACGGTCACCATCACGGCCATCGCCGACGTCGCCGACGGCCGGTCGACGGCCACCCGCAGCGGCCCGGTGGAACTCTGGGCAGCGCTGCTGGCGGAGGCCGAGGCGGCGGCCGCGGGCGGTTCACCGGCCGGCGAGGAGTCTCCGCTTCCCGAATTGTCGGCGGCCGACGACTTCGCGGAGCCGCCGGCTGGACCGGTCGCGTTGGCCGAGTTGCCCGACCTCGCGCGGGCATTCGGCGATAGGTCGGTGGAATTCTTCGGCTACGCCGAGCAGTCCGTCGTGACCGAGCACATCGGAACATCGGCCGGCGCCCGCTGGCGGCAAGAAGACCGCGCGGCGCGATTCGAGGTGTCGGCGAAGTCCGACAATCGGCGACGGTCGTCCTGGAGTGGTGCGGGCGCCGACTCCCTGTCCGAGATCGACGTCGCCGCCGCCCTCGAGGACGTCCGCGCGGGCCTGCGGCTGCAAGAGCGTCGCATCGACGTCCCCGCCGTGCCGCGCACAGTGATCCTCACCCCCTCGGCAGTGGCCGACTTGATGATCGTCTTCTGGTGGGCGGCCGTCGCACGCGACGCCGCCGAGGGGCGCAGCCCGTTCAGCGGCGGCGGCCCGGGCGGCACCTCGCTGGGGCGGGTCGTCTCGCCGCGGGACGTGCGCTTGCGCTCAGACCCCGCCGCCAGCCGTATCCAGACGACGAACCGCCTGTGGACGCCCACGAGCAGCCCGGCGGCCACCGTGTTCGACACCGGCTCGACGATCACGGCCGTGGAATGGGTCAAGGGCGGCAAACTCGCTGCCCTGGCCCGGGCGGCTGCTGGCCGTCAGCGTTCCGCCCATCATGTCGATCAGTCTGCGGCAGATGGTCAGGCCGAGGCCGGTGCC
>JBIRBF010000253.1:0-2230 GCA_044326505.1 Candidatus Nanopelagicales bacterium
GAACCCGTCGCCCTGCGCGCCTACGAGGAGGCACGGGTCAAGCGGGCCAACGCCACCGTGCGCGCCGCCCGGCGCCTTGGCGATATGGCCCAGGCGTCGTCTGCGGCCGGCGGCTGGCTGCGCAACCGAGCGGCCGCGCTGCTGCCGCAGGGCGCGCTCATCCGGCAGCTCACGGCGAGCTGGTCCCTGCCCTCGGACTACTGAGGCCCGGCCTGGGCAACGCGGGTTCACCGGCAGGTTCTGCCACGATCGCCCCATGTCGATACCGACCCATCTGCCGCCACAGCCGATCCCGGAGTCGCCGGATCCCTCGTTCAGCGTGCGTGGTCGCAGGCAGCTGCTCGCGGACTTCCCCTACACGGCCGCCGGCCTGCACCTGCCCGGCCGCGACGGCCCGGCCATCTTCGGCTGGCTTGCCCTGTTCACCGTCTGGGCGCTGGCGATCCCGACCGTGCTCGCCGTCTGGATGCAAGCACCGCTGGTGTTCCCGCCGCTGGCCTCGAGCGCCCTGATGGTCTGCGCCCAGGCAACCCGACTCAACGCCACACCTCGTGCCGTGATCCTGGGCCACGGGTCCGGTGTGGTGGCGGGGCTGATCGTGGTGGCCGTTATGGGGCTGCTGGACGACGGCGACTCGATCGTCGGGCTGAGCCCGGAGCATGCGGCGGCCGGGCTCGTGTCTGTGGTGCTGTGCGTCCTCGCGATGGCCCTCGTCGGGGTCGCGCACGCGCCCGCGCTGTCCACCGCTCTCACCGTGGGCCTTGGGCTGGTCGCCGGCCTCGACCACGTCCTGGTGCTGCTGGCCGGCGCGATCGTGCTGCCCTACTGCATCGCACCGCTGCACCGGCTGGCCGGCGTGCCCTACCCCTGGTGGAGTCCGCCGCTGCACCACTAGGCTCGGGCGACCCACTGCCCAGCCCCTGGAGCGTCATGACCGCCGTCCCCAACGTCGAGCTGAACAACGGCGTCCATATCCCCCAGCTCGGCTTCGGCGTCTTCCAGGTGCCGCCGAGCGACACCCAGCAGGTGGTCGAGCAGGCACTGGAGATCGGCTACCGCCACATCGACACCGCCGAGATGTACGGCAACGAGGCCGGCGTCGGGGCCGCCCTCCGGGCCGCCGGGCTGCCGCGCGACCAGGTGTTCGTCACCAGCAAGCTGAACAACGGCTTCCACCACCGCGACGATGCCGTTCGGGCCTTCGATGGCACCCTTGCCGCCCTCGGCTTCGACTACCTGGACCTGTTCCTCATCCACTGGCCGCTGCCCAGTCACGACACCTACGTGGAGGCGTGGCAGACGCTCGAGGGCATCTACGCCGAGGGCCGCGCCCGAGCCATCGGGGTGTCCAACTTCCACGTGGCGCACCTCGACCGCCTCGCCGGCGAGTGCGACGTCGTGCCGGCGGCCAACCAGATCGAGTCCCACCCGTACCTCCAGCAGGACGTGTTGCACGCCGCCGACGCGGCGCGCGGGATCGCCACCGAGGCCTGGTCGCCCATAGCCCGTGGCCGCTGCCTCAACGACCCGGTGCTGCTCGGCATCGCCGCCGAGCACGATGTCAGCAGCGCCCAGGTCGCGCTGCGATGGGCGATTCAGCGCGGCGACATCGTGTTCCCCAAGTCGGTCGACCCGGTGCGGATGGCGTCCAACTTCGACCTCTTCTCGTTCGAGCTGAGCGACGAGGACATGGCCGCGATCGCAACGCTGGACCGCGGCGAGCGGACCGGACCGGACCCCGACCAGTTCGACTGGATCCCTAAGAGCTGACGGCGCTGCCTCAGCCCGCGGCCGGCTCGGCACCCGCGGCCGGCTCGACCGCTCCGGTGGCTTCCTCGGGGTCCAAAGGGCGCCACTCGGCGTTGAACACCGCGCACAGCAGGATGGCGTACATCATCGTGTAGATGCCCAGCATCGCCACGATGATTCCGGTGAGGGTGCCGTAGATCTGTTCGTAGTGCGAGATATACGAGCCGAACAGCGCGACACCGATCACCAGACCCATCGTCGTCAGCGCCCCCATGATTGCGCCCAGCGCCAGGTGCCGGAAAGGGATGTGCTGGGTGATCGAGAACCGGAACAGAACGACCAGGCACAGCGCGACCAGACAGGTGGCGACGGGCACGCCGATCACGTAGCTCAGCACCCGTTCGGTGGATGTCGCGCGACCGTGCCACGAGCCGTAGGCCGCGGCGATCCCGATGAACAGGCCCAGCACGACCACCGCGAC
>JBIRBF010000181.1:0-5576 GCA_044326505.1 Candidatus Nanopelagicales bacterium
CCACGGCCTCGGCCTTCGCCAGCGCCTGACCGAGCACCAGGCGCTCGCGTACCTCGCGCCGAGACAGGATCACCAGGTCCACGTGCTCGATGATCGGCTTGTAAGGGTGTCGCTGCACGTCGCGCGGCGCGACCACATGAGTGCCGCCCTCCAGGGCGATCTCGAGCACGACCTTGGGCTGCTTGAGCGCCATCATCAGGGCGTGCGCATCCAGCGAGACGGTGGTGGTGTCAGCGGCGCTGCCATAGATGACGGCCGGGACGCGGCCGGTGGCGCGCAGGCGCCGGGAGGCGCCCTTGCCAAAATCGCTGCGGGCCTCGGCGGTCAGCTGGACCTGGGTCATGATGTCTCCTTGATCGTCGGTGCGGAAGCGGCGCGACGCGACGACGGAGCGTCTCGTCGATCACGGCGGCGCGCGGCCACCCTCGCCGGAACAGGTTCAGAGTCTAGCAAGCACCGTAGGCCGGTCAGCCGTTGGGCGAACCGAACAGGCTCGTGACCGAGCCATCGGTGAACACCTCGCTGATGGCCTTGGCGATCATCGGCGCGATGGGGAGCACGGTGAGCTTGTCGATCTGCTTGGCGGGCGGGATCGGAAGGGTGTCGGTCACGACGACCTCGGTGATCTGGGACTCCTGGAGTCGCTCGCACGCGGGGTCGCTGAGCACGCCGTGAGTGGCCGCGACGATGACCTCGGCGGCGCCCTGCTCGAACAACGCGTCCGCCGCCTTCACGATCGTGCCACCGGTGTCGATCATGTCGTCCACCACGATGCAGGTCCGGCCCGCGACCTCGCCGACCACCTCGAAGACCTTGGCTTGGTTGGGAACATCGGGATCGCGGCGCTTGTGGATGATCGCCAGCGGCGAACCGAGCACGTCGGTCCAGCGCTCGGCCACCCGCACCCGCCCGGCGTCCGGGCTCACGACAGTGGCGTTGGACACGTCGATGTTGTCCCGGATGTACTCCGCGAGCACCGGCAGAGCGAAGAGGTGGTCCACGGGCCCATCGAAGAACCCCTGGATCTGGCTGGTGTGCAGGTCCACGGTCATAAGTCGATCCGCGCCCGCGGTACGGAACAAGTCGGCCATCAGGCGCGCGGTGATGGGCTCACGACCACGGTGCTTCTTGTCCTGCCGGGCGTACCCGTAGAAGGGCATGATCACCGTGATCCGCTTGGCGCTGGCTCGCTTGAGCGCATCCACCATGATGAGCTGTTCCATGATCCACTTGTTGATGTCGTTGCAGTGGCTCTGCAGCACGAATGCATCGGCGCCGCGGACCGACTCCTCGAAGCGGATGAACATCTCGCCGTTGGCGAAGTCGTAGGCCGACATGGGGGCCAACTCGATGCCGAGTTCCTCGGCGACGTGAGCAGCGAGCTCGGGGTGTGACCGGCCCGCGAAGAGCTTGAGCTTCTTCTGCGGCGTCTGGACGATCTCGGTCACGCAGTCCTCCGGTGGTCGGCAGCCGCCCCAATCATAGGGGCGGGCCCGAAGGGCGGACGGGCGCGTCCCGCAACAGCCGTCCCCCGTCAGGACGCGTCGTCGCTGCCGCTGCCTGCCGCCTCCGCGGCCTCGGCTGCCGGGGAGCCCGGCCGAGCACCGATAACCCAACCCTCGAGGTTGCGCTGCCGAGCGCGACCGAGCGCCAGCGCGCCCGGCGGTACGTCCTGCGTGATCACGGATCCGGCGCCCGTATAGGCGCCGTCACCGACCTCCACCGGGGCCACCAGCATGGTGTCGCTGCCGATGCGCGCGGCATCGCCGATCACGGTGCGGTGCTTGGCAACGCCGTCGTAGTTGACGAACACCGTGGCCGCGCCGATGTTGGTGCCGGCGCCGATCTGGGCATCACCCACATACGACAGGTGCGGAACCTTGGATCCCTCCCCCACCTGTGCGTTCTTGATCTCGACGAATGCTCCAGCCTTAGCCGAGGCAGCGAGCGCCGTACCGGGACGCAGAAACGTGAAGGGACCGACGGTGGCACCGGGACCGATGAGCGCGGACTCGCAGTGGCTGCGCAGGACGCTGGCACCTTCGCCGACCTCGCATGCGATCAGCGTCGTGTCCGGCCCGATCACCGCTCCTGCGGCCACGGCGCAGCCAGGCCCCACCGAGGTGTTGCGCTCGATGACGACGTCGCGACCGACCACGGCATCGGGCGCGATCCAGGCGGTCGCGGGATCCGTGATCGTCACTCCGGCGCGCATGAGCGCGGCATTCACCCGGGTGGCCATCACCCGCGCAGCTTCGGCCAGCTGTACCCGGTCGTTGATGCCGTGCACGTCGTCGGCGTCGGCGGCAAGGAAGGCCGATACCCGCAGGCCATCGGCACGCAGGATGCCCAGTACGTCGGTCAAGTACTGCTCGCCCTGGGAGTTGTCGGTGGTCAGGCGGCCCAGCGCATCGGCCAGCTCCGCCGAGTCGAAGGCGAAGACGCCGGAGTTGATCTCGTCGATCTCGCGCTCCTCGGCGGTGGCGTCCTTGTGCTCGACGATGCCGACCACCGACCCGTCGGGCTCGCGCAGGATGCGGCCGTAACCGGTGGGATCGGGCACGCGGGCACTCAGCACGGTCGCGGCGGCGCCGGTGGCCTGGTGGGTGTCGAGCAGCGCCGTGAGCGTCGCCGACGTGAGCAGGGGCGTATCGCCGGCGGTGACGATGATCGGCCCCGCAGGAATCTCGATGCCTTGTTGCGCAAGCTGCTCGAGGGCGCACCGCACCGCATGCCCGGTGCCCTTCTGCTCGGCCTGAACCGCCGTGGCCACCCGGGGGTGGGCCTGCTCGAGGTAGGCCGCCACCCGCTCGCGCTGGTGCCCGATCACGACCACTACCGACTCCGGATCAAGCGCCCCGGCTTCGCGCAGCACGTGGCCGAGCAGCGGAGTGCCCAGGACCGGGTGCAGGACCTTGGCGGTGTCGGACTTCATCCGCGTGCCCTCGCCAGCAGCGAGGACGACGACGAGAGCGGGACAGGTCATGTCCGCCAGCCTAGGCGCGCGGAGCCGCCACAGCGGGGATCGGCTCCCCGCCGAGGACTCGAACCTCGAATACCAGGACCAAAACCTGGGGTGTTGCCGATTACACCAACGGGGACTGCGCGCCCATCGTAGTGCTCCGCGCGCCTCGGTCTAAATTCGCGGGACTGGGTTGGCGAGCGGCACCACCGGCGCCGGCACGCCGAAGCTGCAGGTGTCGATCGGCGGCAGCCCGTCAAACCTGCGCGCGGCCCACTCGATTGCCGCCGGGCCGCCCGCGAGCTGGGTGTTCTGATGGCTGACCCCGCCGAGCCACAAGCTCGTCATCGGCCTGCCCGCGGCGCACCATTGGTTCTGCAGCGTGGCGTTGCTCCCGGCCAGCACCACCTCGTCGGCGGTCCCCTGGAGCAGCAGCATGGGCAGCGACGAGGGCGGGGCCGGCGGCGACTGGTCGCGCATCGTCTGCGTCCACGCCGGGTCGTCCAGCGGGTTGGAGTCGAAGAACTTGCGCCCCACCGCGTCGTCCACGATTCCGGTCAGCGCGTCGCCGACGATGCATTTGCTGTTCAGCGTCGGCAGCTGCCCCTGGGCGTCCTTGGAGACCGCGGCGAGGAAGTCGCGATCCGGGTAGTACGGCACCCAGGAGGACAGCACCGCAGGTCCGAGGGCCCACACCGCAACCTGGTCCCACTGAGCCGACACCGTCGAACCCAGCTCGGCTGCGGGCACCGCGGCCATCACGGCGCGCAGCGGCAGGTCAGGTGCCATCTGGGGGGCGAGGTTGGCCGTCCACAGCGCGGAGTTGCCGCCCTGGGAGGAGCCGAACACGATCCAGTCGGCGCCAGCCTCCGAGCCGGGGAAGGCCCGTGCCGCGCGCACGCTGGTCACCACGTCGCGGGCCTCCTGCTCCCCGATCAGGTAGGTGCTCGGGCCTTCAATCCCCAGACCCAGGTAGTCCGTGAGCACGACCACCCAACCCTGTTGCAGGGCGGGGAGCAGCCAAGGCGTGAAGCCCATGGCGGACGCCGTCGTGGCCCGCGAGGGGGCGCATACGGCGGCGGTCCCCACGGTGCCGTGGGCGAAGGCGAGCACCTTGCGCCCGCCGGCCGGCGCGGGGGCATCCGGGGTGAAGATCATGCCGCTGATGGGAACCGGTTCGCCCTGCAGTCCGATGCCGCTGTAGACGATTCGGTAGCCCTTGCCGCCGGCCACGGCATACTCCAGCGGCTCGGACCGGATGATGCTGCCCGGCTCGGCGGGAACAGACGCGGGCTTGGCGTAGAACGAGTCGAGCTGCGGCGCGTCCTGGCCGCTGGCCCGCTGCTGATCGTTGATCTTCTTGGTCAGAACGATCCCGCCGACGACCGCACCGACCACGGCCAACGCACCGACGACGGCGAGCACTCGAACAACCCACGTCCACACTGGTGCTACCCCTCCCGCAACCGGGCACCCGGCACCGGCCCGGTGGCTCGCGCCACGCCGCTGCATAGCCCGGATGCCGACAGTGACACGGCCAGGTCCAGCGCGGCTTCCTCGTCGCCCACCAGGAACGCGCAGGTCGGACCCGATCCGGACACGATCGAGCCCAGGGCCCCGGCATCGCGGCCGATCTCGATCAGCATGTCCAGCTGCGGCCGCAGCGAGATCGCCGCCGGCTGCAGGTCGTTTGTCAGAGCGGCACCCAGCCGCACCGCGTCGCCCGCGAGCAGGGCTTCCATGAGCGCATCGGGAACCCGGGGAACGGCGACGTCGGCGCCGGAGCGCAGCCGGTCGCACTCGGCGTACACGCTGGGCGTGGACAGGCCCTTGTCGGAGAGCGCGAAGACCCAGTGGTACTCGCCCCGGGCCATGGCGCTGGTGACGCGCTCGCCGCGGCCGGTGCCGATCGCGGTACCGCCCAGCAGCGAGAACGCCACGTCCGAGCCGAGTTCGGCGGCGAGCTCGAGCATCCGATCACGGTGCAGGTTCGCCCGCCAGAGCACATCGCAGGCCAGCAGGGCGCCGGCCGCGTCGGCCGATCCGCCGGCCATCCCGCCGGCCACGGGAATCCGCTTCGTGATGCTGATGTCGACGTCCGGCTCCACATCGGCCTCGGTCGCCACGAGCTCGGCAGCGCGCCAGGCGAGGTTGCCGGAGTCGGTCGGCACACCCTCCACCCCGCCGCCCGCCACCGTGAGGCGGATACCCGATCCGGCGCTGCGCCGGGTCACCTCAACATCGTCGAACAGGCTCACCGCCTGGTAAACCGTTGCCAGCTCGTGGAAGCGGTCGCGCCGGAGCCCCCCGACGCTGAGCGCCAGGTTGATCTTGGCCGGGACCACGGCGGTCACGGACTTCGGGAAGGCCGACACATCGGCAGCCTAGGGGGTCGGGACCCCGCCAAGCCCGCCAGCGAGACAGGCGAAGTCAGCCGCCGACAGGGTCTCGCCGCGGGCGGTCGGAAGAATGCCGCAGCCGGTCAGCGCGGCTTCCGCCGCCGCCGGCGTGCCGGCCCAGGACGCCAGGGCCGTGCGCAGCACCTTGCGGCGCTGGCCGAACGCCGCGTCGATGGCGGCGAAGGCCCGCACCCGCAGCTCTGCCTCGCCGAGCG
>JBIRBF010000012.1:0-24995 GCA_044326505.1 Candidatus Nanopelagicales bacterium
GAGCCGCAGCGCCCCGGCCTGACCGGAGGGGCCGCCGCCGTGCAGGTTCGCCACGACGTCGTACTGGCCCTCGGCCTGCACCACCTTGAACGGCTCGTTGATGAGCTGCTGGTGGACCTTGTTCGGGAAGTACTCCTCGATCGTGCGACCGTTGAGCACGTACTGGCCCGTGCCCGGAACGAGGCGCACGCGGGCGATCGCCTCCTTGCGACGCCCCGTGGCACCGGCGGCGCCGGTCGCTGCGACGCGTGGGGCGCCGTCGGCACCCGACGGCGCGGCAGACGAATCGGACGACCAGCTGGTCAGGGTCTCGTCGACCTCGATGACATCGCTCACAAGGGTCCTTTCAAGCATTGCGGAAGACTGAGTTTGGGGGGCGAACCCGAGGCTACTGTGCGACCTGGGTGATGGTGAAGGGCTCGGGCTGCTGGGCCTCGTGCGGGTGCTCCGGCCCGGCGTACACCTTGAGCTTGCCGATCTGGCGCCGACCGAGGCTGTTGTGCGGCAACATGCCCGCGACGGCCTTCTCGATCGCCCGCCGGGGGTTGGACTCGAGCAGTTCGGCGTACGAGGTGGCGGTGAGGCCGCCCGGGTAGCCGGAGTGGCGGTACGCCATCTTCTGCTGCGCCTTCGCCCCGGTGAGCGCCACCTTCTCTGCGTTCACGACGATGACGAAGTCACCAGTGTCCACGTGCGGGGCGAACGACGGCTTGTGCTTGCCGCGCAGCAGAACGGCGACGTGCGTGGCCAGCCGGCCGAGCACCACGTCGGTCGCGTCGATCACGTGCCACTGGCGCGTGATCTCGCCGGGCTTGGGGCTGTACGTACGCATGAAACCTTCACCTGTGTCGTGTGCGGCGGTGTTGCGCGTCGTGCGAGAGACTTTCGCTGTCCCCACCCGGCCTCGCGGTCGGCGGCGCTTCACCAGGCGCCTGTGGGCGCACTAACCGGACAAGCGTAGCGCGATGCCTCGCCGCACCGGCACCCAGGGTGGCGGACTAGCCCCTCACCCGCCGCGCGCGGCGGGCCTGACCGGCGAGGTCCTCGTGGTACTCCACATGCTCCAGGACCAGACCGTGCGCCGGGGCCACGGTCGAGGTTGAGCTGCGCACACCGGCGACGAGCAGTTCGGCCAGCCATTCCTCGCGGCGGCGGCCGTCCCCGACCATGAGCAGCGCCCCGACGATCGAGCGGACCATGGAGTGGCAGAACGCGTCGGCTGCGATGCTCAGTGCGGCGACGCCGTCGTCCTCCCGCCGCCACTCCAGGCCGATCAGGGTGCGCACCGTGCCGGCGCCCGGTCGGCGCTTGCAGAACGCGGCGAAGTCGTGCTCCCCCAGCAGCGCCTGGGCAGCCCGGTTCATCGCCGCCACGTCCAGCACACCCGGCCAGGCCACGAGCTCGCGTCGGCGCAACGGATCGACCGGTCGCCGGTCGGCTACGGCGTAACGGTAGCGGCGCCACCGGGCCGAGAAGCGCGCGTCGAAACCCTCGGGCGCAAGGTCCAGGTCCAGCACCCTTACGTCCGGGGGCAGAACCCCGTTGAGGCGTCGCAACGCCACCTGTGGACCGCCCCCGCCCTGCCATGTAGCCGGCGAGAGGTCCAGATGCAATTGCTGTCCGCGCGCATGGACCCCGGCGTCGGTGCGTCCCGCGCACACGGTCCGTGGTGCCGGGCAGTGCAGGACGACGCCCAGCGCATCCTCGACGACCGCCTGCACCGTACGGAGGCCCGGTTGCCGAGCCCAGCCGTGGAAGTCCGCGCCGTCGTAGGCCAACCTGCCACGCACGCGGATGAGCCCGCCGTCGCCGGCGGGCTCATCATGTGGTTCGGGCATGCGTGGGGACGCCAGCTGGGCTGGTCGCGGTTGGGCGTCAGCCCTTGTCGGCCGCCGACTCATCCTTGGCCGCTGCCTCGGTGTCGGGTGCCTGCGCCGCTTCGGCCTTGCTGTCGGTGTCGGGCCCCTGCGCCGACGCTTCGGTGCTCGCGGCCTGCTCGGCCGGCTTCGCCGCAGCCTCGTCACGCTCCTTCGCGGCCCGCTTCGTGACACCTTCGGCCTCGGCCACGGTCTGCTCGGCCAGCGGCTCGACCAACTCGATCACGACCATCGGGGCGTTGTCGCCCTTCCGGTTCCCGATCTTGGTGATGCGGGTGTAGCCGCCCTGGCGCCCCGCGTAACTGGGGCCGATCTCGCTGAACAGCACGTGCACTACTGACTTGTCCTTCACGACCCGCAGCACGCGCCGCCGCGACGCCAGGTCGCCCCGCTTGGCGAAAGTCACCATGCGCTCCGCGAGCGGGCGCATCCGCTTGGCCTTGGCAGCCGTGGTGGTGATACGCCCATGCTCGAACAGCGAGGTGGTGAGATTGGCCAGGATCAGCCGCTCGTGCGCCGGACCGCCGCCGAGGCGGGGACCCTTGGTGGGCGTCGGCATTGTTGTCGTCTCCTTGACTTGTCGTGCGGGTAGTACGGATGGGTAGCCGTCACCGGCTCGCGCGGGGCTAGAGCTGCTCGTCCTCGGGGAAAGCGTCGTCTTCGGCACCGCTGAACGTCACGACGGCGCTGATCGGGTCGAACCCGGGCGGGCTGTCCTTGAGCGCCAAACCGCGCTGGGCCAGCTTGGCCTTCACCTCGTCGATCGACTTCTGGCCGAAGTTCCGGATGTCGAGCAGGTCGGCCTCGCTCTTGGTGAGCAGCTCGCCGACGGTGTTGATCTGCTCGCGCTTGAGGCAGTTGTAGGACCGCACGGTGAGCTCGAGAGCCTCAATCGCCTCGTTCAGGCGGGCGATCTCGGTCTCGTCGCCGGCGTCCGGGGCGATGTCGATCCCCTCGGCGTCCTCGTTCAACTCCCGAGCCAGGCCGAACAGGTTGACCAGCGTGGTGCCGGCCGAGGCCATCGCATCGCGCGCCGACAGCGAGGACTTGGTCTCGACGTCGATGATCAGCTTGTCAAAGTCGGTGCGCTGCTCCACCCGCGTGGCCTCGACCTTGTAGGTCACCTTGAGCACCGGGGAGTAGATCGAGTCGACCGGGATCAGGCCGATCGGCGCGTCCGAACCGGCGTTCGAGCCGGCGGGGATGTAGCCCCGGCCGCGCTCGACGGTGAACTCGATCTCCAGCCGACCGCGGTCGTTGACCGTCGCGATGTGCAGGTCCGGGTTGTGGATCTCGATCCCAGCCGGCGGGGTGATGCTGCCGGCGGTGACCTCCCCCTCGCCGTGGTGGCGAAGGTACATCGTGGTCGGCTCGTCGAGGTCGCTGGACACCACGATCTGCTTAACGTTCAGCACGATCTCGGCGACGTCCTCGAGCACGCCCTCGATAGTCGAGAACTGGTGCTGGACCCCCTCGATGCGGATCGCCGTCACTGCCGCGCCCGGGATGGACGACAGCAGCGTGCGCCGCAGCGAGTTGCCGAGCGTGTAGCCGAAGCCGGGCTCCAGCGGCTCCAGGATGAACCTGGAACGGTTGCCAGCAATGACTTCTTCGGTAAGGAGCGGGCGTTGCGAGATAAGCACGTGGGCTTTCCTTCCTTCGGCGACCGCTATATGACGCCGGGGTCAGGGGTTACTTGGAGTAGAGCTCGACGATCAGCTGCTCGGTGACGAGCGTGTCGATCTGTTCGCGGACGGGAAGCTGGTGGATCAACACCCGCATCTGGGCGGGGATGACCTCCATCCAGGCCGGCGAGGTGTGCTCCTCGGACTCGGCCTGGGCGACCAGGAACGGAGTGAGGGTGCGGGCGTCCGGCCGGACCTCGATGATGTCCTTGGGCTTCACCCGGTACGAGGGGATGTCAACCTTCTTGCCGTTGACCAGGATGTGGCCGTGGCGCACAGTCTGCCGAGCAGCGTCGCGGCTCTTGGCCAGTCCGGCGCGGTAGACCACGTTGTCCAGCCGGCTCTCGAGGATGATCAGCAGGTTGTCGCCGGTCTTGCCGGGGCGACGGTTGGCCTCCTCGTAGTAGCGGCGGAACTGCCGCTCGAGCACGCCGTAGATGCGGGCGGCCTTCTGCTTCTCGCGCATCTGGAGCAGGTACTCGCTCTCCTTGGTGCGCGCGTTTCCGTGCTGGCCGGGCGGGTAGGCGCGCTTCTCCAGCGGGCAGGCCGCTGAGATGCACTTAGAACCCTTGAGGAACAGCTTGACCTTCTCGCGACGGCAGCGCTTGCAGTCGGGACCGGTGTATCTCGCCATGGTTGCTCCTCAGCCTCAGACCCGACGCCGCTTGGGCGGGCGGCAGCCGTTGAACGGAACGGGGGTGACGTCGGTGATCTGGCCGACCTCCAGGCCAGCGGCCTGCAGCGAACGGATTGCTGTCTCGCGGCCCGAGCCCGGACCCTTGACGAAAACGTCGACCTTGCGCATGCCGTGGTCGATAGCCCGGCGGGCGGCTGACTCGGCAGCCATCTGCGCGGCGTAGGGGGTGGACTTACGCGAGCCCTTGAAGCCCACCTGGCCCGACGAGGACCAGGCGATCACGGCGCCTGAGGGGTCGGTGATCGAGACGATCGTGTTGTTGAACGTGCTCTTGATGTGGGCGTGGCCATGGGCCACGTTCTTCTTTTCCTTGCGGCGCACCTTGCGCGCGCCACTGCTCTTCGGAGGCATGTGTGTGCTCAGAACTCCAAGGTCGTGGACTGGGTGAATCGAGGGGATGGACGGTGCTGGTGCGGCGAGACCGCAGCGGCTGGAACTACTTGCCAGCCTTCTTCTTGCCGGCCACGGTCTTGCGCTTGCCCTTGCGGGTACGCGCGTTGGTGTGCGTGCGCTGACCCCGCACGGGGAGGCCGCGCCGGTGGCGCAGGCCCTGGTAGCAGCCGATCTCGACCTTGCGGCGGATATCGGCAGCGACCTCGCGGCGCAGGTCACCCTCGACCTTGAAATTGACATCGATGTACTCGCGCAGGGCGATCACATCCGCTTCGGGGACATCGCTCACCCGCTGGGTGCCGTCGACGCCAGTGGCGGCGAGGGCCTCGGCGGCGCGGGTCTGGCCGATGCCGTAGATGTACGTGAGTGCGACCTCGAGGCGCTTATCGCGCGGGAGATCGACTCCAACGAGTCGTGCCATTGGGCGGATCTTCTCCTGTCCGGTTGCGACCACCTCGATCTGAGGCGTCGGAGTCCGGCGCGCGTGGCGCCGGAATCAGTCGGAGGTCTGACAACATCACCGGTCCCACCGCCCTGGTGGGTCCCCAGCCTCCGAGCCGGGGGTGGCGTCCCGCAGCCGCATGGCAGTCGGCGCGGGGGTCGGGTGATGCCTTGGGTTAGGCGACTATCCCTGGCGTTGCTTGTGCCTGGGGTTGTCGCAGATCACCATGACCCGTCCATGACGGCGAATGACCTTGCACTTGTCGCACATCTTCTTGACGCTTGGCTGGACCTTCATCGTCTCGGGTTCCTCACTTGTACCTGTAGACGATGCGTCCACGGGTCAGGTCATACGGGGACAACTCCACCACCACGCGGTCCTCAGGCAGGATGCGGATGTAGTGCATGCGCATCTTGCCGGCGATGTGAGCGAGCACCTTGTGGCCGTTGTCGAGCTCCACCCGGAACATCGCATTCGGGAGTGACTCGACAATGGTGCCCTCGAGCTCGATGGCACCTTCTTTTTTGGCCATAGTTGTGGTGACGACTTTCGATCGGGGATGGTGGGGCGGACACGTTCATACCCGCCGAAGGACTAGTCTACGCCAGCGGGTCGCCGCTGAGCAGACCGCCCCCACTCTCCGCTGTGAGCACCCACGGTCCTGCCGCGGTGACGGCGACTGTGTGCTCCCAGTGGGCCGCAAGTCCGCCATCGGCAGTCACGACCGTCCAGCCGTCGTCGAGTTCGCGAGAGTCGCGGCCGCTGCTGCCCGGCCGTGCCAGCGTCACCATCGGCTCGACTGCGATGGCCATGCCGATGCGCAGCGCCTGGCCCCGGCCTGGTCTGCCAACGTTGGGCACGTTCGGATCCATGTGCATCGCCGAACCGATGCCGTGGCCGGTGTAACCGTCGACGATTCCGTATGCCACTCCATCGCGCTCGCCCGCGGCAGCCACGGCGTTCTGGACCGCGAATCCGACGTCGCCGATCGTGGCCCCGGCTTGGGCGGCCGCGAGCCCTGCCCACAGAGATTCCCTGGTCGCCTCGCTCAGTTTCGCAGCGGCCACCGACGGGGGTTCCCCGGCAAACACCGATACCGCCGCATCACCGTGCCACCCACGCACGATGGCACCGCAGTCGATCGACACCAGGTCGCCGTCACGCAGAACCCGGGCACCCGGGATGCCGTGCACGACCTCGTCGTTGACGCTGACGCAGATGTGAGCCGGGAAGCCGTAGTAGCCGTAGAAGCTCGGCGCGGCCCCGGCGTCCTTGATCACCTGCTCGGCGAAACGATCGAGCTGCGCGGTGGTTACCCCGGGCGCCACCGCCTCGGTGGTCGCCCGCAAGGCAGCGGCGACCACCAGGCCCGCCTCGCGCATCGCCGCGAGCTGCTCGGCTGTCTTGATCTCGGGCTTGCGCCTGCCGAGCCGCATGCCGGGAGTTGCCGCTACTCAGCCGCCGAGCGCGGAGACGATGCGCTCGTGGACCTCTTCGATCGTTCCCATGCCGTCGACCTTGCGCACGAGTCCCCGAGCCGTGTAGACGGCGACGATGGGCTCGGTCTGCTCGGCGTAGACCTGCAGCCGGCGGGTGATGACCTCTTCGGTGTCGTCGGCGCGACCTTCCTTGGCCGCGCGGGCAAGCAGCCGAGCGGTGACCTCGGCCGGGTCGGCGGTGATCTCGACCACGGCGTCCAGTCGCTTGCCCAGATCTGCCAGGATCAGATCCAGCTCGTCCACCTGCGGCAGCGTGCGCGGGTAGCCGTCCAGCAGGAAGCCGTTCTCCGTGTCCGGCTCGGCGAGCCGACCGCGAACCATGGCGTTGGTCACTGAGTCCGGCACGTATTCGCCGCGGTCCATGTAGGCCTTGGCCTCCCGGCCCAGGTCGGTCCCCTGCGACACGTTGGCGCGGAAGATCTCGCCGGTGGAGATGTGCGGGATCGCGAAGCGCTCGGCGACCAGTGTTGCCTGGGTGCCTTTGCCGGCCCCGGGCGGGCCGATCAGGATCAGAGACGTCATCGGATGAACCCTTCGTAGTTGCGCTGCTGGAGCTGGGACTGCAGCTGCTTTACGGTATCCAACCCCACACCCACCATGATCAGCAAAGAGGTGCCGCCGAACAAGAAGCTCTGCCCCACGCCCAGGAACGCGAAGCCGGCGAACGGGATGATCGCGATCACCGCCAGGTAGAGCGAGCCCGGGAAGGTCAGCCGGGTCAGCACGTAGTTGAGGTACTCAGCCGTGGGGCGCCCCGGGCGGATCCCCGGGATGAAGCCGCCGTACTTCTTCATGTCGTCGGCAACATCGACCGGGTTGAACGTGATGGCCACGTAGAAGTAGGCGAAGAAGATGATGAGCAGGAAGTACACGACCAGGTAGAGCGGCTCGGTACCGGTGGTGAAGTTGCGCTGGACCCACTGCGCCCAGCCCGACTGGCTGCCCGTGAGCGACACCACCAGCTGCGGGATGTACAAGAGCGAGGAGGCGAAGATGACGGGGATGACACCGGCCATGTTGACCTTGAGCGGGATGTAGGTCGAGGCCCCGCCGTAGAGCTTGTTGCCCACCATGCGCTTGGCGTACTGCACGGGGATTCGGCGCTGCGCCTGTTCCACGAACACGACTGCCGTGATGGTGACGATTGCGACCAACAGCACCATGGCGAGGATGAACGCGCCCTTGCTTTGGAAGATCGAGGCGAACTGGGCGGGGAACCCGGCCAGGATCGAGGCGAAGATCAGCAGCGACATGCCGTTGCCGATACCCCGCTCGGTGATGAGCTCGCCGAACCACATCACCAGCACCGTGCCGGTCGTCATGGTCAGGATCATCGCCAGAATCACCGGAGTCGAGGTGTCCGGCACGATGGCCTCGGAGCAGCCCTGAAACAGTCGGCCCGGCGTGCGCGCAAGGGCCACGATGCCGGTGGTCTGCAGCACTGCCAGGCCCACGGTCAGGTAGCGCGTGTACTGCGTCATTTTCGCCTGGCCCGATTGGCCCTCCTTCTTGAGGGCCTCGAGCCGCGGGATGACCACGGTGAGCAGCTGGATGATGATGCTGGCCGTGATGTACGGGACCACTCCCAGGGCGAACACGCTGAGCTGCAGTAGCGCGCCACCGCTGAACAGGTTGATCAACCCATAGATCGAGTTGCCCTGCACCAGTTCGACGCACTTCTGCACCGAGCTGTAGTCCACCCCCGGAGTGGGCACCACTGCGCCGAGTCGGTACAGGGCCAGCAGGCCGAGCGTGAAGAGGACCTTCTTGCGCAGGTCCGGCGTGCGAAAGACGGCCGACACATTCGTCAGCACTTCTCACCTCCGGGTCGGGGCTCTGCGTGCAAGGCGCGTTTGGGGCCCAGTGGACACCGGCACGCTACCTGGCCATGCCGACCACCCCGCCGACAGCGAGCACTTTGGGTGCGAGGCTATCAGTCACCGGCACCCGCTCCCGCTCCCGGTGGCGCGCGCAGCACCCGCGCGCCGAGATGCACATCAAGGTGAGCGGTTGAAGCGGATAATCGCCCGGAATCGCTCGCAACCATGCGCATGGACGCTGCTGACGCTGACTGGCAATGCCCTGTGGATGGCCCGGCACACCGGTCCACCGGATAGCCGACGATCGACGTATGCCCCGACCCCGCTGGCGACCGCCTGATGTGCCGTTCAACGCCAACCACGTGCCGGCTGCCCGAACCACGATCCGACGCGCCCTCGCTCGTGGAGACCTGGTGCCACTGGGCGGGGGCATCTTCATCGCCAGTGCAGCGCTGCCAACGGACGCGGGGCGGCGCCATGGGCTGCTGGCGCTGGCATGGCAGATGCGCCGTCCGGGCTATGTCGCCAGCCACGAGACCGCCGCCCTCCTGACCGGCCTGCCGCTGTTCTCGACCCGAGCTGCGGCCGTCCAACAGCCGCGGTTCACTCGACCGCCGGGCCCCGGTGCTCGAAGCCTCCGCGTCCCCCGAGTAGCGGTGCGCGAACTGCCGGACACTGCCATCGCCGAGGTGCTCCACGGACTACTCGCTGGGCTGCGCCACACGGATTCCGCCCGCACGGCCATCGACCTGGCCGCCGAACTCCCGCTCCCCCAAGCCCTTATGCTCACCGATGCAGCGGCCCGCCGGGCGGCACTGAGCCATAGTCACACGGCAAGCCTGCGCGGCGCACTCGACGACAGTGTGCTCGAACGGGCACGGGAGCCACTGCGCAAGGCGTGCCTCAGCCGCGTCCACCAGCGACTCGCGGTGCAGAGGGCCATCTCGCTGGCCGACCAACGCCGGGAGTCCCCTGCCGAATCGTGTTCATTCGGCCACATCATCGACGAGGGGCTTCCCAGCCCTGAGTGCCAGCACGCCCTGGGCATTCGGTTGGGTGTGGTCTATCCGGACTTCTGGTGGGAGCAGTTCGGGGTGGCCGGCGAGTGCGACGGCCGGTCCAAGTACGGCCACGACGAGGCGGCCACAACCGCACTGATGGCCGAGAGCGACAGGCAGCACGGCCTCGTCGAGCAGGGCATCGACGTGGTGCGGTGGCGCGCCACCGACATCTTCCACCGACCCGAACTCGTCATGGCCAAGTTGCGGACCCGGCTACTCGCCCGCGGCTGGGATGGGAAACGCCTACGAGGGTGAGCGTTTCCGAGCCGTTTCCGTCTCGAAACGCTCACCCTCGTAGGCAAGCAGCCAAACAAATGTCAGGCGATGTTGGCCGAACCACCGGCTGCGGCGATCTTCTCCGCCGCGCTCTTGGAGAAAGCATCAGCCGTGACGTTGAGCGCCACGGACACCTCTCCGGTGCCGAGCACCTTGACCGGCTGACCGCGGCGCACAGCACCCTTGGCCACCAGATCCGCCACCGCGACGTCGCCGCCATCCGGGAACAGGCTGGCCAGATCGGCCAGGTTCACGACCTGGAACGACACCTTGTTCGGGTTCTTGAACCCCTTGAGCTTGGGCAGCCGCATGTGCAGCGGCATCTGCCCGCCCTCGAAGGAGGCGGGAATCTGGTTACGGGCCTTGGAGCCCTTGGTGCCGCGACCGGCGGTCTTGCCCTTGCTCGCCTCACCGCGACCCACGCGGGTCTTGGCCTTCTTCGCACCTGGCGCAGGGCGCAGGTGGTGAACTTTCAGAGTGCTCATCGCGCTCATGCCTCCTCGACGGTCACAAGGTGCTTGACCGTCGCGATCATTCCCCGCACCTGGGGGGTGTCGTTCTTCGTCACGGTCTGCCCAATGCGCTTGAGGCCGAGCGACCGCATGGAGTTGCGCTGCGACGACGTGGCGCCGATCAGACCTTTGGTCTGGGTCACCTTCACTTCAGCCATCAGGACTCCCCCGCAGCTCGCGCCCGCAGCATCGCTGCCGGGGCCACGTCCTCGAGCGGCAGCCCACGACGGGCGGCCACTTCCTCCGGGCGCTCCAGGCTCTTGAGCCCGGCGACCGTGGCGTGGACGATGTTGATCGGGTTGTCCGAGCCGAGCGACTTGCTCAGCACGTCGGCGATCCCGGCGCACTCGAGCACTGCGCGCACGGCACCGCCGGCAATCACACCGGTACCGGGGGATGCCGGACGCAGCATGACAACTCCAGCGGAGTCTTCACCGATCACCGGGTGCGGAATCGTGCCCTGGATGCGGGGCACCTTGAAGAAGCTCTTCTTGGCCTCCTCGACGCCCTTGGCAATCGCCGCGGGCACCTCCTTGGCCTTGCCGTAGCCCACGCCCACCGTGCCGTCGCCGTCACCGACCACGACCAGTGCGGTGAAGCTGAACCGCCGACCACCCTTGACAACCTTGGCCACGCGGTTAATCGCGACGACCCGCTCCAAGAATTGGCTCTTCTCGGCGCCGCGGGCGTTGTCCCGGCCCCCGCTTCTGCGCTGTGCAGCCATCGTGTTGGTACCTCTCTCGTCTGCTGAAGTTCGTCGTCTACAGGGTGAGCCCGGCGGACCGGGCACCATCGGCTAGGGCGGCCACGCGACCGGCATAGCGGCTGCCGCCGCGGTCGAAGACCACGGTCTCGACGCCGGCGCCCTTGGCGCGCTCAGCTACCAGCTCGCCGACACGACGGGCCTTTGCCGACTTGTCACCGTCGACGGAGCGGACATCGGCCTCCATGGTGGAAGCCGCGGCCAGCGTGACGCCGGCCGAGTCGTCGATCACCTGCGCCACGATGTGGCGAGACGAACGGAACACGGACAGCCGAGGACGCGCGGCCGAGCCCTCGACGCGCTTGCGCACACGCGCGGCGCGCCGCTTGCGGCCCCGCGCGCGGGGGTCGGTGCTGTTCTTGACGTGGGCCATGGCTTACTTGCCCGCCTTTCCGGCCTTGCGGCGGATCACCTCGTCCGCGTACCGCACGCCCTTGCCCTTGTAGGGGTCGAGCTTGCGGATCTTGCGGATGTTGGCGGCAACCTCGCCGACCTTCTGCTTGTCGATGCCCGAGATCGTGAACTTGGTGGGCGTCTCGACTTGGAACTTGATGCCCTCAGGGGCCTTGACCAGCACGGGGTGGCTGTACCCGAGCGCGAACTCCAGGTCCTGGCCCTTGGCCACGACGCGGTAGCCCGTGCCGGAGATCTCCATTGCCTTGGAGTAGCCCTCGGTGACACCGATCACCATGTTGTTGATCAGCGACCGGGTAAGGCCGTGCAGGGCCCGGTTCTGCCGCTCGTCGTTCGGCCGGGCAACCTCGAGGGTGCCGTCGGACTGCGAGACGGAGATGGGCTCGGCCACGGTCAGCTGCAACGACCCCTTGGGGCCCTTGACCGACACGTCCTGGCCGTCGATGTCCACCGTGACGCCGCTGGGCACGGTGATGGGGAGGCGTCCGATACGCGACATGATGTGTGCTCCTCCCTACCAGACGTAGGCGAGGACTTCCCCGCCCACACCCTGGCTGGCCGCCTGCCGGTCGGTCAGCAGACCGGTCGAGGTCGAGATGATGGCGATGCCGAGGCCACCGAGGACCTTGGGCATGCCCGTGCTCTTCGCGTACACCCGCAGGCCGGGCTTGCTCACGCGCCGGATGCCGGCGATGGCGCGCTCACGGCGAGGGCCGTACTTCAGCGTGACCGTAAGGGTCTTGCCGACGCGGGCGTCGGCGACGTCGAAACCAGCCACGTAACCCTCCTTGACGAGGATTGCGGCGATGCCCTCCTTCAACTTGGAGTGGGGCATCGACACCGTGTCGTGGTAGGCCGTGCTGCCGTTGCGCACACGCGTGAGCATGTCTGCGATCGGGTCGGTCATTGTCATGGCCGGCTCTTCTTCCTCGCTGCGGTTTCCGCGTCACTAACGCGGACCTGCAGCGCTCGATGGGGTTGGGTCGGGCGATCTACCAGGACGACTTGGTCACACCGGGCAACTCGCCCCGGTGGGCCATCTCGCGCAGGCAGATGCGGCACAGACCGAACTTGCGGTAGACCGAGTGCGGACGTCCGCAGCGGGTGCACCGGGTGTAGGCCCGAACCTTGAACTTCGGCTTGCTGTTGGCTTTGTTGACAAGCGACTTCTTGGCCACGTGCTCACTTCTCCTTGAAGGGGAAGCCGAGCTTGCGCAGCAGCGCCCGGCCCTGGTCGTCGTCGGCCGCAGTCGTCACGATCGTGACGTCCATGCCGCGGGTGCGGTCGATGCCGTCCTGGTCAATCTCCGGAAACACCACTTGCTCGGTGAGTCCGAACGTGTAATTGCCGTTGCCGTCGAACTGCTTGCCCGACAGCCCGCGGAAGTCGCGGATGCGCGGCAGCGCGACACTGATGAGGCGGTCGAGGAACTCCCACATCCGGTCGCCGCGCAGCGTCGAGTGGGCGCCGATGGGCATCCCCTCGCGCAGCTTGAACTGCGCGATGGACTTGCGCGCCCGGGTGACCTGCGGCTTTTGGCCGGTGATGGTCGCCAGGTCGCGCACGGCGCCGTCGATGACCTTGGAGTCGCGGGCTGCGTCGCCCACACCCATGTTGACGACGACCTTGACCAAGCCCGGCACCTGCATGACGTTGGCCAGCTCGAACTCCTCGCGGAGCTCGGGCTTGATCGTCTCGAGGTACTTGGCCTTCAGCCGCGGCACGTCGTTGCTCGTGGTTGTACTGCTCATCACACGTCCTTACCGCTGCGCCGGGAGATCCGCAGGCGCTTCAAGCCCTTGCGGGTAGACCCGTCGGCGCGAGTCTGCTCGACTTCCTCCGTGCGGCTACCGGTACGAGTGGCTTTGCCGTCCTCGCCGATGAGCATCACGTTGGAGATGTGGATCGGTGCCTCCTGGTGGACCAGGCCGCCCTGGCGGGAACCGCCCTGGCCCGGGGTCACCTTGGTGTGGCGCACCACTCGGTTGACACCTTCGACCAGGATACGGTTCGACTCCGGGTAGACCTTCAGCACGGTCCCCTTGGAGCCCTTGTCCTTGCCCGCGCGAACGAGCACCTCGTCGCCGGCCTTGATTCGAGTCTTGGCCATGGCCTACAGCACCTCCGGGGCGAGCGAGATGATCTTCATGTACCGCTTGTCGCGCAGCTCGCGGCCGACGGGGCCGAAGATGCGCGTGCCGCGCGGCTCACCGTCGCTCTTGAGCACGACTGCGGCGTTCTCGTCGAAACGGATGTACGAGCCGTCGGGCCGACGGGTCTGCTTCTTGACCCGCACGATGACGGCCTTGACCACATCGCCCTTCTTGACGTTGCCGCCGGGGATGGCGTCCTTCACGGTCGCGACGATCACGTCGCCGATGCCGGCGTAGCGCCGTCCGGAGCCGCCGAGCACGCGAATGCACAGCAGTTCCTTGGCGCCGGTGTTGTCGGCGACCTTGAGTCGGGATTCCTGTTGGATCATCGGTGCCTCACTTGGCCTTCTCGAGGACCTCGACGACGCGCCAGCGCTTGGAGGCCGACAGCGGTCGGGTCTCCATCAGCAGCACTCGGTCGCCGACGCCGCACTCGTTCTTCTCGTCGTGGGCCTTGAGCTTGGACGTGCGCCGCACGACCTTGCCGTAGAGGCCGTGCTTGAACCGGTCCTCCACCGCCACAACAACGGTCTTGTCCATCTTGTCGCTGACCACGAGGCCCTCGCGGACCTTGCGCTCGCCGCGATCCTTGGTCGTGTCCTCAGTCGTGCCGCTCACGCCGCACCCTCCGTCTCGGACGTGATGCCGAGCTCGCGCTCGCGCATGATCGTGTAGATGCGCGCAATGTCCTTGCGGACCACGCGCAGTCGGCCGTTGTTGTCCAACTGGCCGGTGGCGGCCTGGAAGCGGAGGTTGAAGAGCTCCTCCTTGGCCTCCTTCAGCCGGGTGACGAGTTCGTCGCCTTCCAGAGCACGCAGCTCGGCGACCGTGTCGTTGGCCATCAGTCCTCACTCACCTCGCGCCGAACGATGCGGCACTTCATCGGCAGCTTGTGCATGGCGCGGGTGAGCGCCTCCTGCGCGGTTGCCTCATTCGGATACGTCAACTCGAACATCACTCGGCCGGGCTTCACGTTGGCCACCCACCACTCGGGTGAGCCCTTGCCCGAACCCATGCGGGTCTCGGCCGGCTTCTTGGTCAGCGGACGGTCGGGGTAGATGTTGATCCACACCTTGCCGCCACGGCGGATGTGCCGGGTGATGGCGATACGTGCGGACTCGATCTGCCGGTTGGTCACGTAGGCCGGCTCGACGGCCTGCAGGCCCCACTCACCGAAGGTGACCTTGTTGCCGCCCTTGGACATACCCGAACGCTTCGGGTGATGCTGCTTGCGGTACTTGACCTTGCGCGGAATCAGCATATGGATCAGCCCTCCGATCCGCCGGCGGCGCCGGAGTCGTTGCGGGGGCGCCGTGCACCGCGGTCACCGCGGTCGCGGCCACCGCCGCGGCGGTCACGACCGCCGCCGCTGGGACGCACGCGAGCAGCCTGCTGCTGGCGGCGCTCCTCGGCGTTGGTGGACACCTCGCCGTGGTAGATCCACACCTTCACACCGATCTGGCCGAACGTGGTGCGGGCCTCGTAGAAGCCGTACTGGATGTCCGCACGCAACGTGTGCAGCGGCACCCGGCCCTCGCGGTAGAACTCCGTGCGGCTCATCTCCGCGCCACCGAGGCGGCCCGAGACCTGCACCCGGATGCCCTGCGCGCCGGACTTCATGGCCGTCTGCATGGCCTTGCGCATGGCCCGCCGGAACGACACCCGGCTGGACAGCTGCTCGGCCACGCCCTGCGCCACCAGCTGGGCATCCACCTCAGGGTTCTTGACCTCGTGGATGTTCAGCTGCACCTGCTTGCCGGTGAGCTTGTCGAGCCGGTTGCGCATACGCTCGGCCTCAGCGCCCTGGCGGCCGATGACGATGCCCGGGCGAGCCGTCCAGATGTCCACCCGGACGCGGTCGCGGGTGCGCTCGATCTCGACCTTGGCGATCCCGGCGCGCGAGAGCTCGCCAATGATCATGCGGCGGATCTTGACGTCTTCCTCGACGTAGTCGCGGTAGCGCTGGCCCGGCTTGTTGCTGTCCGCGAACCAGCGGGAGTTGAAGTCCGTGGTGATCCCGAGGCGGAAGCCGTTCGGGTTGATCTTCTGACCCATACCTGTCAGCCCTTCTTGCCGTTGGTCTGCGGCTCGAGCACGACGGTGATGTGGCTCGTGCGCTTGCGGATGCGGAAGGCCCGGCCCTGGGCCCGCGGACGGAAGCGCTTCATGGTCGGCCCCTCGTCCACGTAGGCCGCTGCCACCACCAGCGACGTCGGGTCGAGCTGCTGGTTGTGCGCGGCGTTGGCGATGGCGCTGTCGAGCACTTTGCCGACCGGCTCGCTCGCGGCCTGCGGGGCGAATCGCAGGATCGCCTGCGCCTCGGCCACCGGCAGCCCGCGGATGAGGTCCGCCACTCGGCGGGCCTTCATCGGCGTGACGCGGACGTACCGCGCCTGGGCCCTGGCTTCCATCCTTGCTCCCTAACTGCTGTGTGCGTGTGTGCGATGCGTGGGTGTCGGCGCGACTAGCGCCGGCGCGCCTTGCGGTCGTCCTTGATGTGACCGCGGAAGGTGCGCGTGGGGGCGAACTCCCCCAGTTTGTGGCCGACCATGTTCTCGGAGATGAACACCGGGACGTGCTTGCGGCCGTCGTGAACGGCGATGGTGTGACCGATCATCTCGGGGATCACCATCGACCGGCGCGACCACGTCTTGATCACGTTGTGGGTGCCCTTGGTGTTCTGCGTCTCCACCTTCTTGAGCAGGTGGTCGTCGACGAACGGGCCCTTCTTCAGGCTACGCGGCATCGGATCTCCTAACGCTTCTTGCCGGTCTTGCGACGGCGCACGATGTACTTGTCGCTCGGCTTCTTGGCCGCGCGGGTGCGGCCCTCGGACTTGCCGGCGGGGTTCACGGGGTGGCGACCACCAGAGGTCTTGCCCTCGCCACCGCCGTGCGGGTGGTCGACCGGGTTCATGGCGACGCCGCGGACGGTCGGGCGCTTGCCCTTCCAGCGCATGCGGCCGGCCTTGCCCCAGTTGATGTTGGACTGCTCGGCGTTGCCCACCTCGCCGACCGTGGCGCGGCAGCGCAGGTCGACGTTTCGGATCTCGCCCGAGGGCATCCGCAGCTGGGCGTACGGACCGTCCTTCGCGACGAGCTGCACGCTGGCACCGGCCGAGCGGGCGATCTTCGCGCCACCGCCCGGGCGCAGCTCCACGGCGTGGATCACGGTACCGGTGGGGATGTTGCGCAGCGGCAGGTTGTTGCCCGGCTTGATGTCGGCCCCGGGGCCGGTCTCGATCCGGTCGCCCTGCTTGAGCTTGGTCGGCGCCAGAATGTAGCGCTTGGTGCCGTCGGCGTAGTGCAGCAGCGCGATGCGAGCCGTGCGGTTGGGGTCATACTCGATCTGCGCGACCTTGGCCGGTACGCCGTCCTTGTCCGCGCGGCGGAAGTCGATCACCCGGTACTGGCGCTTGTGCCCGCCGCCGTGATGGCGAGTGGTGATGCGCCCCGAGTTGTTGCGACCGCCGGACTTGCTCAACGGCTTGAGCAGGCCCTTCTCCGGCGTCGAGCGGGTGACCTCGACGAAGTCGGCCACGCTCGAGCCGCGCCGGCTCGGCGTCGTCGGCTTGTACTTGCGGATTCCCATGTCAGTCTCGTCCTGTTCTGAAGCCCGTCGCCGCTAGGCGACCGGCCCTCCGAAGATGTCGATGCGGTCGCCGGGGGCCACGGACACGATCGCGCGCTTGGTGTCGGGGCGCTTGCCCGTCCCGCGGCGCACGCTCTTGCCGCCACGGTTCATGGTGTTGACGCCGATAACGCGCACGCCGAACACCTGCTCCACTGCGATCTTGATCTGGGTCTTGTTGGCGTCGGGGCGCACGAGGAACGTGTACTTGTTCTCGTCGAGCAGGCCGTAGCTCTTCTCCGACACAACCGGAGCGAGCAGGACGTCGCGCGGGTCGGCGATCCTCACTTGTCATCCTCCTTCGCGGCGCCGCGGCCGAGGAACGCCTCGAGGGCGCCCTTGGTGAACACGACGTCGTCGCTGACGAGCACGTCATAGGTGTTGAGCTGCTCCGGCGCCAGCACGTGAGCCGAGGCCAGGTTGCGCGCTGAGCGCCAGCCCACCGTGTCGGCGCGCTCCACGACCACCAGGACGTGGCGTCGCTCGGACACCGCCGACAGCGTCGCTGCCGCCGCTTTGGTAGAGGGAGCATCACCCTCGACGAGGGCGCTGATCACGTGCACGCGGTCGTTGCGAGCCCGGTCGGACAGGGCGCCGCGCAGGGCGGCGGCCTTCATCTTCTTGGGCGTGCGCTGCTCGTAGGAGCGCGGCGTCGGGCCGTGGACAACGCCACCGCCGACGAACTGCGGCGCCCGGGTGGAACCCTGGCGGGCGCGGCCCGTGCCCTTCTGCTTGTAGGGCTTGCGACCACCGCCGCGGACCTCGCCGCGGGCCTTGGTGTCGTGCGTGCCCTGCCGCGCTGCGGCGAGCTGAGCGACGACTACTTGGTGGATCAACGGCACGTTGGTCTGCACGTCGAAGATGGCGTCGGGCAGCTCCACTGAGCCATCCGTGCCGCCAGCAGGCGTACGAACGTCGATGTCGGTCATGTCATGCCCCCTTCGCGGCGGAGCGGACGAACACCAGGCCGCCACGCGGGCCGGGGATCGCGCCGCGGACCAGGATGTAGCCCCGCTCGGTGTCCACGGCCTGGATCTTGAGGCCGCCGGTGGTGTGGCGCTCGTTGCCCATGCGGCCGGCCATGCGCAGGCCCTTGAACACGCGGCCGGGAGTGGCGCAGCCGCCGATCGAACCCGGCGAGCGGTGCTTGCGCTGCACACCGTGCGAGGCGCGCAGGCCGTGGAAGCCGTGACGCTTCATGACGCCCGCGTAGCCCTTGCCCTTGGTCGTGCCCGTGACATCGACCACCTGGCCGGGCTCGAACACGTCGGCGGTGATGGTCTGGCCGACCTCATAGGTGCTGGCGTCGTCCGTGCGCAGCTCCGCGAGGTGGCGCTGCGGGGCGACGCCGGCCTTGGCGAAGTGGCCCGCGTCAGGCTTGTTCACACGGCGGGGGTCCACCTGGCCGAAGCCGAGCTGGATCGCCGAGTAGCCGTCGGTCTCCTCGGTTCGCACCTGGGCGACGACGCACGGCCCGGCCTGGATGACGGTCACCGGCACGATCCGGTTGTTCTCGTCCCACACCTGGGTCATGCCGAGCTTGGTGCCCAGGATGCCCTTGCGTTGTTCGGTCATTGTGAAGTCCCTTTACAGCTTGATCTCGATGTCGACGCCGGCCGGCAGATCAAGACGCATGAGCGAGTCGATGGTCTTGTGCGTGGGCTCGAGGATGTCGATAAGCCGCTTGTGCGTGCGCATCTCGAAGTGCTCGCGGCTGTCCTTGTACTTGTGCGGCGAGCGGATGACGCAGTACACGTTCTTCTCGGTCGGCAGCGGCACCGGGCCCTTGACCTGTGCGCCCGTCTTGGTCACGGTCTCGACGATCTTGCGCGCCGACGAGTCGATGACTTCGTGGTCGTAGGCCTTGAGCCGGATGCGGATCTTCTGTCCCGCCATGGGCTTCTTCCTTCGCTTTCTGGTGCCGCTGGTTGAGGTCTGCAGGTGGTGCGTGGTGCGGTCCCCGCCAGGCGCTGCATGCGCCCGGCGGGGACCTGTGTCACTACTTGAGGATCTTGGTTACCCGACCGGCACCCACCGTGCGACCACCCTCACGGATGGCGAAGCGGAGGCCGTCCTCCATGGCGATCGGCTGGATAAGCTCGACCGACATGTCGGTGTTGTCGCCCGGCATGACCATCTCGGTGCCCTCGGGGAGGGTCACGACGCCGGTCACGTCGGTGGTCCGGAAGTAGAACTGCGGACGGTAGTTGTTGAAGAACGGCGTGTGCCGCCCGCCCTCGTCCTTGCTCAGGATGTAGACCTGGGCCTCGAAGTCGGTGTGCGGCGTGGTGCTGCCGGGCTTCACGACGACCATGCCGCGCTCGACGTCCTCGCGCTTGGTGCCGCGGAGCAGCAGGCCCACGTTCTCGCCGGCCTGACCCTCGTCGAGCAGCTTGCGGAACATCTCGACGCCGGTCACCGTGGTCTTCTGCGCGACACCCGGGCGGATGCCGACGATCTCGACCTCTTCGTTGACCTTGACGATGCCGCGCTCGATACGGCCGGTCACGACGGTGCCGCGGCCGGTGATCGTGAAGACATCCTCGACGGGCATGAGGAAGGGCTTGTCAACCTCGCGCTCGGGGGTGGGGATGTACTCGTCCACGGCGTTCATGAGCTCGAGGACCGAGGCAGCCCACTTCTCGTCGCCCTGCAGGGCCTGGTACGCCGAGACCTGCACGACGGGGATGTCGTCGCCGGGGAACTCGTAGGTGCTGAGCAGCTCCCGGACCTCCATGTCGACGAGCTCGATGAGCTCCTCGTCATCCACCATGTCGCACTTGTTCAGGGCCACAACGATGCTGGGCACGCCCACCTGGCGGGCGAGCAGCACGTGCTCCTTGGTCTGCGGCATGGGGCCATCGGTCGCGGCGACCACGAGGATCGCGCCGTCCATCTGGGCGGCACCGGTGATCATGTTCTTGATGTAGTCAGCGTGTCCCGGGCAGTCCACGTGTGCGTAGTGCCGGTTCTCCGTCTGATACTCCACGTGCGCGATCGAAATGGTGATTCCGCGCTGACGCTCCTCCGGAGCCTTGTCGATCATGTCGAACGGCGTGAACGGGTTCACGTCCGGGTACGCGTCGTGCAGCACCTTGGTGATCGCCGCCGTCAGCGTCGTCTTCCCGTGGTCGATGTGACCGATGGTTCCGATGTTGACGTGCGGCTTGGTCCGCTCGAACTTCGCCTTCGCCACTGGGTCCTCCTAGACCTGTCGTAATTCCGGCCTTCCTCCCGGCTGGAGGGTTGGGCCCTTGCTGTTGTTGGGTTGTTCCCAGTTGGCGGCGACGCCATGCGTGTCGTACGCCACCTACGCGGGGGTTATTCCCCGCGAGACTTTGCGATGATTTCCTCCGCCACGTTCCGCGGAACCTCGGCGTAGGAGTCGAACTGCATGCTGTAGCTCGCCCGCCCCTGCGTCTTGCTGCGCAGGTCGCCGACGTAGCCGAACATCTCCGACAGCGGGACCAGCGCGGTGACCACGCGAGCGCCGCTGCGCTCGTCCATGGCCTGGATGTGGCCACGGCGCGAGTTCAGGTCGCCGATGACGTCACCCATGAAGTCCTCGGGCGTGACGACCTCGACGGCCATCATCGGCTCAAGCAGCACGGGTGCGGCACGGCGGGCAGCATCCTTGAACGCCATCGAGCCGGCGATCTTGAAGGCGAGCTCGGAGGAGTCCACGTCGTGGTAGGCGCCATCGAGCAGCGTCACCTTGATGTCCACCATCGGGTAGCCGGCGAGCACGCCGTTGTCCATGGCCTCCTTGGCGCCCGCGTCCACGCTGGGGATGTACTCCCGCGGGATGCGGCCACCGGTGACCTTGTTGACGAACTCGTAGCCGCCGGACTCTTCTTCCTCGGCCACCGGCGGGTTCGGCTCCAGCGAGATGATGACGCGGCCGAACTGGCCCGAGCCACCGGTCTGCTTTTTGTGCGTGTACTCGACCTTGTCGATCGGACGGGTGATCGTCTCGCGGTAAGCCACCTGCGGCTTGCCGACGTTGGCCTCGACCCGGAACTCGCGGCGCATGCGGTCGACGAGCACTTCGAGGTGCAACTCGCCCATACCGGCGATGATCGTCTGGCCGGTCTCCTCGTCAGAGTGGACCTTGAACGTCGGGTCCTCCTCGGCGAGCCGCTGGATCGCGGTGGCGAGCTTGTCCTGATCGCCCTTGGTCTTGGGCTCGATCGCGACCGAGATCACCGTCTCCGGGAAGGTCATGGACTCCAGCACGACCGGGTTGGCCGGGTCGCACAGGGTGTCGCCCGTGGTGGTGTCCTTCAGTCCCATGACGGCGACGATCTCGCCGGCGCCCACCGTGGGGATCTCCTCACGCTTGTTCGCGTGCATTCGGTAGATCTTGCCGATGCGCTCCTTGCGGCCCTTGGTGCTATTGCTCACCGAGGTGCCGGTGTCCAGGGTGCCGGAGTAGATGCGGATGTACGTGAGCTTGCCCAGGTGCGGGTCGGCAGCGATCTTGAACGCGAGGGCCGAGAACGGCGCGTCGTCGTTCGGCTCGCGCGAGAGCACGGCCTCCTCGTCGCCGGGCTTGTGACCCTCGATGGCGCCCACGTCAAGCGGAGAGGGCAGGTACGCCACCACCGCGTCCAGCATGGGCTGCACACCCTTGTTCTTGAACGCCGAGCCGGTCAGCACCGGAGTGATCTTGTCGGCGAGCGTCGCGCGGCGCAGGGCCGCGGTGATGTCGTCGGTGTTGAAGTCTTCCTCGAGGAACTTCTCGGCGAAGTCGTCGTCGGCGTCTGCGAGCGTCTCGAGCAGGGTGCCGCGCCATTCCTCGGCGTCATCGGCCAGGTCCGCCGGGATCTCCTCGACGACGTAGTCCTCGCCGATCTTGGTCTCGCCGGGCCACACGAGCGCGCGCATGCCGATCAGGTCCACCACGCCGGAGAAGTCGCCCTCGCTGCCGATCGGGATCTGCAGCACGGCGGCCGTGGCGTTGAGCCGGTCCTTGATCATCCCGACGCACATGAAGAAGTCAGCGCCGGTCCGGTCGAGCTTGTTCACGAAGCAGATCCGCGGCACGTTGTACTTGTCGGCCTGCCGCCACACCGTCTCGGACTGCGGCTCCACGCCGGCCACGCCGTCGAACACCGCGACGGCGCCGTCGAGTACGCGCAGCGAGCGCTCCACCTCAACGGTGAAGTCCACGTGGCCGGGGGTGTCGATGATGTTGATCTGGTAGCCCTTCCACTCACACGTGGTGGCTGCCGAGGTGATCGTGATGCCCCGCTCCTGCTCCTGCTCCATCCAGTCCATCGTCGCGGCACCCTCGTGCACCTCGCCGATTTTGTAGTTGATGCCGGTGTAGAACAGGATCCGCTCGGTCGTGGTCGTTTTGCCCGCGTCGATGTGGGCCATGATCCCGATGTTGCGGACCTTGGCCAGGTCGGTGCTGTTGGCAGACACGATTACTCCGTCGCTTTCTTGTCAGGCGTGGGCTGTGCTTCGAGGTGGATGGTCCGGGACTACCAGCGGTAGTGGGCGAAGGCCTTGGTGGCTTCGGCCATCTTGTGGGTGTCCTCGCGCTTCTTAACGCTGGCGCCGAGGCCGTTGCTGGCGTCGAGGATCTCGTTCATGAGTCGCTCGGTCATCGTCTTCTCGCGGCGGGCGCGGGAGTACTGGATCAACCAGCGCAGGGCCAGCGTGGTGCTGCGGCCGGGACGAACCTCGACGGGCACCTGGTAGGTGGCGCCACCGACGCGGCGGCTGCGCACCTCGAGGCTGGGCTTGACGTTGTCGAGGGCGCGCTTGAGCGTCACCACCGGGTCGGAGCCGGTCTTCTCGCGGCAGCCCTCAAGGGCGCCGTAGACGATGCGCTCAGCGGTGGACTTCTTGCCGTCGAGCAGGATCTTGTTGACCAACTGCGTCACGAGCTGGGATTGGTACACCGGGTCCGTGACGACGGGGCGCTTGGGCGCGGGGCCTTTGCGGGGCATCAGCTCTTCTCCTTCTTCGCGCCGTAGCGGGAACGGGCCTGCTTGCGGTTCTTCACGCCTTGCGTGTCGAGCGCACCGCGGATGATCTTGTACCGCACACCCGGGAGGTCCTTCACACGACCACCACGCACGAGCACGATCGAGTGCTCCTGCAGGTTGTGGCCGATGCCAGGGATGTACGCGGTGACCTCGATCTGGCTCGTGAGGCGCACACGGGCGATCTTCCGCAGGGCCGAGTTCGGCTTCTTCGGCGTGGTCGTGGACACCTTGGTGCACACGCCGCGTCGCTGCGGGCTTCCCTTGAGCGCAGGGGTCTTGTTCTTCGAGACCTTGTCCTGCCGGCCCTTGCGGACGAGCTGCTGGATCGTGGGCACCGAATCTCCGTTTAGTCAGGCAACTGTTGTCTTGAAGTGCTCTTGCGCCTCGATTTCCCCGACCCACGCTGTCGGGCGTGTCGCCCCACCATCCGGTGGGCCGCGACGCAGACAGAGCTGGTCTTTGGGGTGACACCGGCTTTATCGTCCCGCCCTTGGGCGGAAGCAGTGCTCGCGGAACCCTCGACGGGGCGTCCGGAGACCGGCGGCGCTCGAGGCATTCCGAGCACGCACAGATAAGACTAGCGGAGGACTATCCACCGGCGGAAGGCGGGTAGGCATACCGGCGGCGTGACGCTGCTCACGGACCGACTGTCACGCCTCTATGCGCAGCGCTTGACCGCACCCGCGCGGCCGCTTCCCTCAGGTGCCGAAGTCGTACGTGCTGTCCCAGGTGGGCGTGGCCCAGTCGGTCGGCCAGTTGTTGGGGTCCAAGCCGCCGCTCGCCGCGAAGATCGTGATCATCGCGATGAAGATCAGGACGCCCAGAATGGACAGTCCGATGTTGACCCACGCGAGGATGCGGGCCGCCAGCACCATCCCGCTGCCGGTCTGCCAGCCGTTGCTCGCCTTGATCTCCTTGCTGGCCTTGTGGGCGAAAACGAGCGCCACGATCGCGCTGATGACCGGGCAGACCACGTACGACACCAGTGCCAGCACGAGCGCCACGATGGCGTTGTTGTTGGTCTGCGGGGCGGCCTGATAGGTCGGCACTGCCGCCGGAACTCCTGGCGGACCTGCCGGCGGCTGCTGCCAGCCGGGCTGACCTTGGTAGGGCACCGGTGCGCCGGGTGCTTGCACGGCCGGCACCTCGGCGGTCGGCGCCTGAGTAGTCGGCGGCACGGCCGGCGGGGTGACCGATGTCGGGCCCTCCGCCGACTGGGGAACCTGAGCGCCCGATTCGTCGGGCTGCTGGTCGCTGCTCACATCCGTCTCCTTCGCCCTGCCGTTGGACCTCCATCATGCACAATGCAGACCCCTGCTGTCGGCACCGCCACCGCACGAGTCGGCGCTGACATGAGACGGGGCCCGCCGGGAATGCCCGGCGGGCCCCTTCTCATGGGGTGATCTGGTGACCTTGCGGCTAGCGGAAGTCCACGTCGCTGAAGTCGTCCAGCGGCACGGCCGCGCCGGAGCCACCCCCGAAACCAGCCCCGTAGTCCACCTCGCCGAAACCGCCGGTCGCGCCGTAGACGGCGTTGACGGCCTCCTCGCTCGGCTTGACCTCCAGGTCCCGGTAGCGCGGCAGGCCCGTTCCCGCGGGGATGAGCTTGCCCAGGATGACGTTCTCCTTGAGCCCCACCAATGGGTCGGTCCGGCCCTCGATCGCCGCCTCCGTGAGCACGCGGGTGGTCTCCTGGAAGGACGCCGCCGACAGCCACGAGTCCGTGGCCAGCGATGCCTTGGTGATTCCCATGAGTTCGGGCCGGCCCTCGCC
>JBIRBF010000229.1:0-3175 GCA_044326505.1 Candidatus Nanopelagicales bacterium
CAGCGGCTCGAGCGCGCGGTGCAGATATCCCAGGCCCAGTTCGCCCTGCCGGTCACGGGGGATTCCGTCGTGGTCGAAGCCGACCTGCTGCCCACCCACGACGTGACGCTGGTCCCGGACTGGGGTTCGCTGCGCGCGCTGCCCTACGCACCGGGCTGCGCGGCAGTCGCCTGCGACATCTTCGACGGTGCCGAGCCGTGGGAGCAGGATCCGCGCGGCTTCCTGCGGCGCATGTCCGCGGCGGCGTCGGACGCTGGGCTGGACGTGCTGGTCGGCCCGGAACTGGAGTTCATGCTTCTGCGTGGCGAATCGGTGGCCGGCTCGGGTGCGTCGGCAGCGGCCCCGGCCCCGGCCGATTCGACGGTCTTCTGCCAGGACTCGGCCGCCGACCTGCACGCAGGGTTCCTGGCCGACCTGGCTGCGGCGCTGACGGCGCAGGGGGTGGACCTGGCCCAAGTTCATCCGGAGTCCGCGCCAGGGCAGATGGAGATCTCGTTGCGGCCGTTGCCGCCGGTGGCCGCCGCCGATGCCATCGTGGCGACGCGGCAGACCGTCAAGGCGGTCGCCCGAGCCCATGGGATGGTCGCGTCGTTCCTGCCGATCGTCTTCGGCGACGCATGTGCGTCCGGTATGCACCTGCACTTGTCGCTGGCCGGCGACGAGGCTCCGGACGGCCTTGGACCGCACGGCGACGCTTTCATGGCGGGGGTTCTGGAGCACCTGTTCGCGCTGCTGGCGGTGACGGCGCCGACGCCGATGTCGCTCGAGCGATTCCGGCCGCACTTCTGGGCTGGCGCGTTCGCGGGCTGGGGAGTGGCGAACAAGGAGGCCCCGCTGCGGGTCGTGCCCCGGCCCGGCGGGGCCCGCCGGGATGTGGAGTTCAAGGCCTGCGACCCGACGGCCAACCCCTACACCGCCCTGGGGTGCATCCTGGCTGCCGGTCTGGCTGGGATCGGCGCGGGTGCCAGCCTGCCCGAGCCACTGGTCGGCGACCCGGGGCTGCTTGCGCCCGAGCAGCGCGCGGCGCTGGGGATTCGAGCGCTGCCGCACGACTCGCTGGAGGTGCTCGACGCTTTTGTCGCTGACGGGGTGCTCGCCGACGCGATGGGTCGGGCCTTCCACGGGGCGTACGCGGAGGTCAAGCGAGCTGAGATCGGCGGGCTGGGGCCGATGACGGCCGATCAGCGCCGGGATCTGCTGCTGGAGCGGTACTAGCTGCGCTCGATGCGCACGAGCCTGAGCGTTTCGCGGTCGAAGGGAGCCTGAATCGCTCCTCGTCGTGCGCATGGGGGAGATGGAGCGGGTGACGGGAATCGAACCCGCGTGTTCAGCTTGGGAAGCTGATGTTCTGCCATTGAACTACACCCGCAGCGCAAAGCGCGCTCACAGTATGCCGCGCGCGGGTCCCCTGCATGCAGTCGGGTGGCTGCGCCGATGGCTCAGGCCCACTGAGCGAGCAGCTCCAACTGGCGCCGTGCCACCTGACCGAAGATCCGGCGCAGCGGATGGTCGTCGGCGCCGCGGGCGCACAGCGCCGCCAGTCGTGTGAAGTAGTCCCGGTTCGCCACGACGACCGCGTCGATGAACTCTCCCGTCCATCCGTGCACTTGCGTAGCATCCGCATCCGGTCGCAGCGACTGCAGCGGCATGGCGAGCAGTTGCGCCAGCGCATCGCGCCGGGAATGGTCCAGCACCAGCCCGGACACCACCAGGCCGTCGCCGGCGCGCGCCACCCGGGGCGCGGGCAGCCGGCGCCGGCTAGCTGCCACCCCGGTGACCCGCACCTCGGCAAGCCCGGGAATGGTCACGTTGCACGCCACCGACGACACGAATCGGGTGTCGGGCTCGGAGTAGCCCAGTCCGAGCGCCACCCCGAGGGCGTCGGCCTTGTTGTAGCGCACGAATACCTCTTCTGTGGCCGTGGGGTGGTGAACGCGGATCAGCCAGGAACCGTCGTCGGTCCGCTCGTAGCGAGAGCCGTACGGGTGGTGGTTGAGCATGTCGATCATGGGCATGAAGAACCCCATGGGGCCCTCATCGCCCTCGCCCATCTCCGACCGCAGCCGCGAGCGCATCACTGTGTGGGCCGGTGAATCCGCCGGTTCATCCGCCGCCTCACCCTCGGGCGTCGTTGCGCGGGTGTCCCAGCCCGGGCGGGCCTCGGAGACCAATTCGGCAAGCTCCGCGTCGGCGGCCAAGCTGTGCTGGGCGTACGAGCGCCCGACGAGGCGGACCTTGTCGACGGTGTTGAACAGGTCCACCATCGCATCGAGGATCGTGCGCTGGGCCGGGCTCAGGTGGGACGCATCCGCGCTGTAGGCCAGGCGGGTGTCGCTGGCGACCCAGGCCAGGTTGGTCACGGGGATGTGCAGCTCGGCCGGCACCACGAGGAGCTCGGGAGCCTCCGGGTGTGGCCGGTCCAATCCGGCCTCGAGGTACGGATCGGCATCGTGCGGAAGGCTCAGCCAGAGGTTGCCGCCGTCGTTGTTGACGACAAGCTCGGGGTGGATGTACCCCCCGCCGCGGACGACCTCGTCGGCGATGACAGTCACGAGGCGCACGACCTCGGGGTTGTCGCTCTCGACTCGCATCGGATCAGCCTAGGCGGTCTGATGCCATGCAGGTCTCGCGGCCGCTCGGCGTCAGCCGCCCAGCACCTGCTGCCAGGCCTCGGGCAAGGCCTCGCCATAGGAGTGGCCGCTGCCCGATGGCATCCCCACCGCCGGCGGCAGGTCCATGGCCACCTGCAGGAAGAACAGCACCGGCGTCCATCGGGTGCCTGGCTGGACGCCCGGACCGCGCTGGCCCGTCAGCCACTCGGGCCGCGACGCGATCAGGCCCGGAGTGAACCACACCACGGGGTCGGTCGGGTTCTGTAGCACCAGGATGCGCGGCGTCGGCCAACCGCCGTCGCCGGGCGGCTGAGCAGCCGCACCCTCGGACGCCGCGTACCGCGCCGTGCGACCACCGCCCACGATCGGCTGCCACACCGGTTGCTGCCCGGCGTAGGTCCACTGCGTGATCGGGTCGGTGGAGGCTGGGGGACCGACCCAGAGGGCGCCGTCGATGCGACTGGCGACCTGAGCCGGGTCGAGGCCGGCGAACGGCGCGGGCGACCCGTAGGCGCCCAGGCTCTCGCCGTACAGGATCAGCTTCGGCCGGTTCTGCGTCGGCA
>JBIRBF010000233.1:0-2950 GCA_044326505.1 Candidatus Nanopelagicales bacterium
AGGGTCCGGGTACGCGATCGAGCGCGGCGTCGACCGCGCCCCACGCCGACCGGGGAACGGGCTGCCCGGCGGACTCGGTGATCTCGGCGAAGGCGGCCTTGTCCAGGCAGGCATCGACGGCTGACTTGGGCGGGAACCAGGTGGCGATCCCGGCCTCGGCGAACAGCCGGTCGTTGCCCGGCTCGGTCAGGACGGTCAGGCCCTCCGTCATGGTGCTGATGAGGCCGTTCGCGCCGTACTGCCTGGCCAGGGCGACGAGCGACTCGGCATAGCCGGGCTCCGTGTAGGGCGGGATGATGGCCTTCTCGTCGGCCAGCTGAAGACCCGCGCCGTACGGGTTGATGTCGGTGCCGAGCACCCACATGCCGTGCTGGCGCAACGTGCGGACAACCGTGATCCCCGCCGGGCCCCCGGCACCTGTGACGAGGATCCGTCGCTGCTCGACCATCTGCTCCATCGCCTCCCAGTCCGCATCGCCGAGCGTGGCGAGCGCGGGCGCTAGTCTACCGACCCGGACCGCCCGCGGCCGATCTGGTCGTTGGGCGGGTGCATGCCGTCCCACCGCGAGCCCCAGGCACGGAGCTCGGTGATCTGCGGCCGCGAGGGTGGCTCCCAGGCCCGGCGCCGCACGGCGAGGGCCACCGTCTGAAGGACCGCAGGATCCTCTTCGCGCGTGGTCAGGGCGAGCAGGTCCTTGGCGCTGCGGTGCAGGCCATACGCGATCCAGCCGTCCACGGCGGCGCATCGCACGGCCGGGTCCGGGTCGTGCAGCCGCGCGCGGAACCAGCGCGCGGTGCGCATCCGCTGCACCTGGCGCCAGCAGACGGCTCCGAGGAGCGTGGCGACCGCGGCTGAGAACACCGCCAGCTGCGCGCCGGCGAGGAAGCCGCTCATGATCCCTGGCGGGCGGTCTTGACCCAGGTGTAGGGCTTGCAGCGCACGCCGTTGTACCAACTCCTGGTGCACGTGAACACGTAGGCGATAACGACGGGGATGAGCAAGAACATCAGCCACACATGCTTGGCGCGCCCGTCGGAGGTCATGAGCAGCGCGGAGCCGATCTGGAGGAACGGGCCGAGCAGGAACAGGGGGAACAGGACCAGCACCCAGCTGCCCAGCGACGCACCCAGCCCCAGGAAGAGCAGCGGTATCAGCAGGAGGGACATGAACGAAGCCACCGGGACGTGGTAGAGCCACAGGAACATGAGAGTCTCGAACTTCTCCAGCGGCGACAGGGTGCGCGCCCGGGTCACCGCGCGGCGATAGTCCCGCCAGCACTGGTGGTGCCCGAACGACCACCGGTAGCGCTGCTTGCGGTACTGGGCGAGCGTCGGCACGGCCTCCTCGAAGTCCAGTGCCGTGGGGTCGAACCGCACCTTGTAGCCCATGAGCAGGAGCCGCAGGGTGAGGTCGGTGTCCTCGGTCACGGAGTGCTCGTTGTAGCCGCCGACTGCCTGGAGGGCTGACACCCGGACCGCACAGTCCGCCCCGCCGTAGGCGGGCAGGCCGTAGACGGCCTGTCGACCGAACTCGTCGCACAGGTAGCCCGACAGATACTCCAGCCACACCAGTCGCGACATGAGCGAGTCGTCCCGGTTCTTGATCACGCACCGGCCCATTACGGCGCCGGTCTCCGGGTCCTCGAAGTGCCGGGCGATGCGCAGCAGCGCATCTGCTGTCGGCTCGTGGTCGGCGTCGAAGATCACGAGGACCTCGCCGCTGCACATGGCCCAGGCGTCGTTCAACGCGCCCGACTTGCCTCCCGCGGAGCCCGGCGGGCGGTGCAGGATCTTCAGCCGCGGCTCGGCGGCTGCGCGTCGGTCGAGGATCGCGCCGGTGCCGTCGTCGGAGTTGTCGTCGACTATCACGACCTGCAGCCGGTCGGCCGGATACTCGAGGTCCAGCAGGCGGTCCACGAGGGTGTCCACCACAAGTTCCTCGTTCTTGCAGGCGACGATGACCGACAGAGGGGGGGTGTAGGTGAGGTCGGCCGGTTCCTCCAGGGTCTTCTTACCCCACAGCCCAGCTGACACACCGAACGCGACGTGGCGCACCAGGTAGAGCAGGAACAGGGCGCTCAGGAGGGCGGATACGACGAAGACGAATCCGGCCGTGCCCACCAGCGCGAGCAGGGCCGCCGCGCCAGCGGCGAGTGCCACAATGAACCACGTCCCGGTCTCTCGCGGCGGGACGGCTGGCGCGGTGCTCACATGCGGACTCTATCGGCGGGGAGGTGCGCTCGACGTGGTCGTGGACCGGGCCCGCGAAGATGCCGGGCCGAGGTGGCTGGCCCGCCCTCGCCGCCCACCGCTGCCGTGGTGGCCGGTGTGGTGGCGCGTCGCCTCGCTGTTCATCTTCGTCATCGCCGCCTACAACCTGTCCGGGACCTACCTGGAGCCCTGGCTGGAGCGCACCATGCTGGCCTTCTGCGTCAGCCGTGGCGAGCTTCCGTGCGCGCCGGCGGCGGGCGGGTTCACCGCGGGAGGCACGCCGCTGCTCATCGAGCTCTATTGGCTGCCCGGCATCTGGAGCCTCGTGGGGTTGGTGATCTTCGTGTTCCCCGGCCCGGTCCTGCGACGCGCCGCCGCCGCCGGGCTGGCCGTGCTGGCCACGGCGCTGCTGTGGACCGTCCAGGTGGGGGCGGCCGTCGCGCTCACGGCCCACGGCTGGCGGTGGGCCGCCAACCTTGACTACGGCCCGGTGGCCGTCGTGGTGGCCTACCTGTCATTCGTCGGCGGGTTCGTGATCCTCATCTCGGTCATGCTGGCCGGCCGGACCTCGGCCGACGGCGGTCCGCGATAGTCGGTGCACTGCCCGGTTAGGAGACCAGCGCGCGGATGTCCGGATAGGCGCCGGACCACGCGTTGACCGCCGTCAGCGCCGACAGGGCCAGAACGAGGGTCGCCGCAGGGAGCGGCCAGGCCCACCAGCGGTAGCCGGCCCGGCGCAG
>JBIRBF010000064.1:0-13554 GCA_044326505.1 Candidatus Nanopelagicales bacterium
GACCACCAGCGCCGTACCGGCTGCGGTGGCGAGATCATCAGGCCCGACGCGGCCGCTATCGCCGCGGCTGGCCCGAGGTCGCGCTCCACCTCGGGATCGGGATCGACCACCGACTGGCCGGTTGTGGCAGCCGCCACTGAGAAGGCATCGGTGAGGGGATCCCGATGGTGCGGCGCGGTGAGTGCCGAGGAATCGGCCGAGCCAGCGGCCGATACGACTTCCGCAGCCCGTTGCAGCAGGTCGGCGTCATCCATTGATCAACTCCGAGAAGAAGCCGTGGTGCTTGATGTCCTCGTATGCTCCGCGCTGGATCACCCGGCCGCCCTCGATCACCAGGATCTCGTCGGCGTCGCGCACGGTACTCAGGCGGTGGGCCACGATCAGGGCGGTGCATCCACGGCGGCGGAGGTTCGCGTCCACCTCGGCCTCGATCACCGGGTCGAGTGCACTCGTGGCCTCGTCCAGCACGAGGATCGCGGGATCACCCACGAGCGCCCGCGCGATCGACAGCCGCTGCATCTCGCCGCCGCTGAAGCCGCTGTCCTGCCCCGCCACGCGGGCATGGAAACCGTCCGGCCGAGCCAGGACGGTCGACAGGATGCAGGCATCGCTGGCAGCCCGCCGCACCGCGTCGTCATCAATCGAGTCGTCCCACAAGACCAGGTTGTCCCGGATGGTGCCGGGGAATAGCACCGCCGTTTGCGGCACATAGGCAATGGCCGCCGCCCGCGCCTGGCGCGGCATCTGCAGGCGCGGCACACCGTCGATCTCGACCAGGCCCGCCCAGGGGCGCAGCTCCCCCACCGCGACTTTGGCGATGGTCGTCTTGCCGCTGCCCGAGCGGCCCACGAGGGCGATGCGCGAACCGGCGGCCACATCCAGGTCCAACCCCTGCAGCAGCGGCGGTGCCGAGCGGTCGTAGCCGAAGGTGACGGCGCGCAGGCGCAGGGAGCCCGCGCGCAGCTGTGGCGCGTGCTCCTGGGGCGTCTCAGGCCGCTCGATGAACTCGGGGTCCAGCGGTTCTCGCAAGACACCGTCCGCCTGGGCCGCCGCGCTCACGATCGACTGCAGGAGCGTGCCGGTGTAGATGAGCATGCCGACGGACGTCAGGAGCATCGCGATGAACGACTGCGACGCAGCCAGCGAACCGAGGCTCAGGTGTCCGTCGATCACCTGCCAACAGCCGATTGCCAGCACGAGGCCCATTCCCACGGCTAGCGCCACTGTCGGGATCAGGGCCAGCCACTGGTTGCCCACACCAAGCCGACTGATGTCGCGTGCAGCCGGAGCGCGCACACGGGCCCACCGGGTGAAGGCGAACTGTTCCCAGCCCGCCGCCTTGATCGACTCGATCGCGTCGATGAGTTCCGCGGTGATGCCAGACAGCTGTGCGAATCCGCTGTCCGCACGCGTCTGCGCCGAGCGGCGCCAACGAAGCACGCCGAGCGAAGCCGCGACCATCGCCAACGAGACCGCCAATCCAGCCAGGCCCATCCAGTAGTCCAGGGCCATGAGCATCGTCAGGAAGGCCGCAGCGTTGATCATGTTGACCAGCGCCAACGGCAGCAGCGCACCACCTTGATACGACATTCGTTGCCGCGCGTTGAGCCGAGCCACCAGGGAACCAGCACCGATGCGCTCCAGATCGGGGATGCGCATACCGAGCACATGCCAGGCGAAGCCGATCTGTCCAAGCCTGCTCAAGCGCAGCGCGAAGCGTCGCAGGACGGCGAATTGGACCACCACCAGCAGAGTCGCCACGATCGCGGCGCCGACGAGGCCCATGATGACCATCGGGGACCAGGTCACATCACCGGCCAGCAGCACCCGGTTGACGAACACCCTAATGAGCAGAGGTACGGCAATCGCCGGCACTAAGCCCAGCAGGGCGGCCAAGAGCACATAGATGAATGCTGCGCGGCCCTCGGCAAAGAGCCCGAGCAAGACCCCGACCGTGCCGCGGTCGGGGACGAACGACCGGGCGGTGCCCCCTGCAGCGGAGGGCACGACGCCGTAGCTGGCCAGCTCGACACGCACGGCCTCGTCCTCGTCGAGTCCCTCGAGTCCAGCCAACTCGTGCTCGACCTGGGAGCGCTCGACGCGGCGCCCGTGCGCGGCCAGGGCACTCACCACGCGATCGGCCGGAGCGGCGCCCCCCGCAGCAGGGTGCGCCCGTGCGGTCACCGGAAGACCCAACTGGCCACGGAGTTCTCCCGCAGCACGACGATGACGTCGGCCACCGCGCTTGCCGTGATCGGCTTGGCGGGCCCGGATCCGATCGTCCACTCGAAGCCGCTCGGCGTGGCCGCCGGGGTGAGTTCCACGGTGACCTCTTGCACCGGGCCGTCGGACAACACGAAGTCCACGAGCGTCTGGTTGTCTCCGAGGAGCGTGAGCAGTCGCTCTTGCGAGGCGGCCGCGGGTGCCACTGACGCGACCGTGCCTTCCACGTAGCCGAACTGTGACTGCGGAGCGCCCGCGGGCGACACAAGCGCCTGCATGCCGGGGCTGACCGCCTCCGCTCTGGCCGCGGGCAGGAAGGCCTTGACCACCAACCCGCCCGTGGACGGTTCGACGATCGCCATCGGCTGGCCCAGGGCCGTGCGCCTTCCCGGCCGGGCGAACACATCGACGATCTGGCCGGCGAGCGTGCTCGTGACCGGCACCTTCTGCCCGTCGACGGTCTCCACCACCGCCACGACCGACCCCGGAATCACCTGCGCCCCGGGGCCCACCGATACCTGCTCGACGACCCCCTCCGTGGTGGTGCCGATTTCTGCGTAGCCCTCCCGCGGCAGGATGACGCCGCGGCCCTCGACCGTGTCGGGGGCACGACCGAGCACCGCCCACGCCATGGCCCCGATGACGAGCAGGGAGATACCCGCGAGCGCAATGACCAGGGCCCTGGTTGTGACGGGCGTACGGTCCGCGATCTGCGTCACAGGATCCACCTGCGTCATTGGGCACCGCCGCAACGCGGGGCGGACGGCCCCCGTCGTGCGGGGTGCGCGGAGCTGGCCGGCCCCACAACCCGCCCTGCCCCAGCCAAGGAAGGGCAGTCCCCTGCGGAACGGAGCATGTTTTCATCCTGCCAGGTCCGCCAAGGACCTGCGTACGTTGCGCGACAAGGGGGCGCCACAGACTGCGATCGAGCCAGCAGTCGACACCGACGCTACTGCTCGCGCAGGTAGGCGGCGTCCGGGTACTCGTGCCACGGGATACCCGGCACCCGCACGCCGCTCGGCGTCGTACGTCAGGGCCAGGTGGGGGCGCGAGATGGAGCGGTAGAAGACCACGGCGAGACATCCGAGGACGGCGTCAGGGCCGCCAAGAAGAGGACCTTGACCACGGCCCTCCCTTCTCGTCGGGACGGCCACCGCGGCAAGTGGCAATGCCCGGGCCTGTCCGGCCATCATGTCCGTTGGGCGCGTCAGGCCGGGAGCTTGCGTTCCTGTCTGCGCGCCGCTCAAGGCGTACCAGGCGCGCTCGCCGCACAGAGGGGAGTCACCCGCATGGCCGAGGACACCGGCGGTGACTCCGCGGTTCCAGAGGAACCTGAGCATGCCGCTGGCGCACCTGATCCATTGGAGGCGGATCTGCAGCCGTACTACAACCAGGGGCATCGCGACGGCCCCATCGTGACCGCCGCCTGGGCCGGCGGCATCCCCGAGACCAAGGCGTCGCTGCCGGCCATCCGCATCGGCCGGCGCTGGGTCAGCACTGCGGCGATCCTGGTGCTGGCACTCGTGCTGCTGGTGCTCTCCATCGCCATTTGCGTCATGTTCCGCGACGAGGCTTGGTGGCGGGACTTCATCGCCACGTATCCCGGTACCTCAGCGGACTACGTCAGGCCCGTGGACGACGGCTTTCCGTGGTGGCTGCGATGGCAGCACTTCTTCAATCTGCTGTTCATGATGTTCATCATTCGCGCGGGGCTGCAGATCCTGGCCGACCACCCCCGCCTGTACCTTGACTCCAGCAGTCGCCCCGACACGGAGTGGCTACGGCTGCGGGGCCCGGTGCCCACGGATCGCCGCGATCCCGCCGACGCGGCACGGGTCTGGACGGCCAAGGAAGACTCGGTCGCCCTGCCGGGGCAATTGGGTATCCCCGGGATTCGCCACTCCATCGGGCTGGCGCGCTGGTGGCACTTCAGCTTCGACCTGCTGTGGCTGGTCAACGGGGTGATCTTCTTCGTCCTGCTGTTCGCGTCTGACCAGTGGCAGCGACTAGTACCGGACTCGCTGGACGTGTTGCCCAACGCGCTGTCCACGGCCATGCAGTATCTGTCTCTGCGACTGCCGGAGAACGCCGGGTTCTCGACCTACAACGCACTGCAACTGCTGGCCTACTTCATCACCGTCTTCATTGCCGCTCCGCTGGCGTTGGTCACCGGCTTGCTGCAGGCGCCGGCCGTGGCCGCCAGATTCGGCACGGGCGCCGGGCCGCTCAACCGGCAGGTGGCCCGCAGCATCCACTTCCTGGTGCTGGTGTGGATGGTCTTCTTCATCGCGGTGCACACCTTGATGGTCTTCATAACCGGCTTCGTACAGAACGTCAACCACATCACGCTGGGGACCAACACCAGTTCCTGGGTGGGCGTGGGGCTGTACGCCGCGTGGATGGCGGTCGTCATCGCGCTGTGGCTGGTGGCATCGCCGGTGACGCTCAGGCATCCGCGCGCCATCCAGCGGGCCGGCCGCGCGTTGGTGGGGCGCATCAAGCTGTTCATGGAATGGTGGAGCCCGCGGGCGACCTACGCCGAGAAGGACGTGTCGCCCTACTTCTGGCCCAACGGCGAGATCCCCCAGTCCCAGGAGTACGAGCGGCTCAAGGCCGAAGGCTTCGCCCGCTATCGGCTGCGCATCGACGGACTCGTCGAGCAGCCGGTCGAGCTGTCGCTCGACCAACTCCAGGCGATGCCCAAGCACGAGCAGATCACGCAGCACTACTGCATCCAGGGATGGTCGGGCGTGGCTAAGTGGGGCGGTGTTGCCATGGCCGATCTGATGGCGCTGGTTCGGCCGACGCCCGAGGCCAAGTGGGTCGTGTTCTACTCGCTGGCCGACGGCGCCGAGGGCGGCCGCTACTACGACTGCCACCCGATCGCCAACATGGACCATCCGCTCACGATCCTCGCGTACCAGATGAACGGCGAACCGCTCAGCGAGACCCACGGCGCCCCGCTACGGCTGCGCGACGAGATCGAACTGGGCTTCAAACAGGTCAAGTGGGTGGCTGCGATCGAACTGATCGCCAGCTTCGAGCATCTGGGAGCGGGCCAGGGAGGCTACAACGAGGACCAGGAGTTCTACGGTTACCGGATGCCGATCTGACGACGGCAGCGACAGGATTGCCGACGGTGGCGGGCCCTCGAAGGACGTCCAGGCCAGACGGAACGACTGCTAGCGTCGGAAGATGAGCGAAGTCAAGCGCATCGTCACCGCCGCAGTGGCCGCATCGCTCGCGGTGGGCGCCCTGGCAGCCTGCTCCTCGGGCAGCACGAGTTCGGCCACCTCCTCGGCATCAGCATCGGGCGCGACCTCTGCGTCCGAGTCAGCGAAAGCAACCCCGTCGGCCACCGGCACGCCCGTGCCCGCCGCCGAGCTCACCGCGCTCCTGGTCGATCGCACCTACTCCGGCGAGTACCAGGGCGCCCCGTACAGCGAGTACTACGACGCCAACGGCACCCTGCGCGGCAAGGACGTCAACGGCGCCACCTCCGGTACCTGGAAGGTCCAGGGCGACACGGTGTGCTTCACATACACCACAGACGCCACCCCTACGACGGACTGCTTCAACGCGAACCAGGACGGCACCAACGTGTACTGGTACAAAGACGGCAAATTCAACGACGCAACCAGCTACGTGCTGGGGAACCCCAACAACTACTGATGGGGCGCTGCCGCTCTACACCCATGCCCTGCTCAGTGAGTCGCTCCAAACTGCTCCAACTCCCGGAGTGCGCGCTTGCACGCAAGGTCCCGGACCTGGGGCGCGCCGACTGGGGCGCAAGGTCGCGCGCGTCCACAGCGGCGAAGGAGCCGGAGCCGGAAGTCCCGACGTCGGCCAGGTATACCCTCCTGACGTGGCGACCAACCCCGATCGCGCCTCCTACTTCCCAGCGATCGAGAAGAAGCACGGCCAGCCCATGTCGTACTGGTTCGACCAATTGGCCGAACTCGAGGACGCAAAGTACCCCGAGCAGATCGCTTTCCTGCGCGAGAACCACGGCTTCAGCCAGGCCCACGCCAACGCGCTCGTGATGTACTGCCGCGGCTCCAAGAGCTCGCGCCGGTTCGAGTCCCTGGACGAGTACCTCGAGTCGTGCAGCCAGACGGCTCAGGGCACAGTGCGAGCGATCCTTGCCGCGATCGCCGAGGAGTACCCGGACCTGGATCCAGTGATCGCATGGAACCAACCGATGCTGCAGTACCGGGGGGCCTACGTCTTCGGGCTCTCCGTACATACCAAGCACATCCTCGTCGCGCCGTTCCGCAGCGACGTGATCGACGAGCTCCGCCCCCGGCTGGCCGACTACAAGGTCAACAAGAAGACCGTCCAGGTGCCCATCGACTGGTCGGTCGATGCGGCGCTGCTGCAGGACATGGTGGGAGCCTGCATCGCGCAGGTCGAGCGCTGAACTGCCAGAAGCCGGCCGGCGCGCCAACGCGGCAGCGGGCCGTCCCTAGCTAGCCGGCAGGAACCGCTCCAGGAATCCGACCGCCTGCCCGACGTACCAGGGCATCGAGCTGCCGCGCTGATGGAACCCCACGTGCCCGCCGTGCGCGGTGATGGCGCGACTGACATGTCCGGCCCGCTCGAGCGCCCCCCAGTCCACCGCCAGGTACGGCTGGGCGGGGACCAGCGGGTCGTCCAAGGCGTGGATGACCAGCGTCGGCACGCCGATCCGCGGCAGATAGGGTCCCGCCGAGTTGACCTCGTAGTACTCGTACGCGTCGCGCCAGCCGTGCCGCGGGGCGGTGATGGCGTTGTCGAAGTCGGGCAGGCGCCGCGCCCGCTGCACCGCGGCCCGCTCCGCCGACGTCAGCCGCGGGGTGCCGTCCGGCGCCGGAACCATGACGTCGCGCCGCAACCCGCGGACAATGGCGCGCTCGTATCCCCCGAGCGCCGAGTTGCGCAGGTGGACGGCGCCTTTGACCAGATCGAGCGGCGCCGACACTGCAACGCCGGCTTTGATCGGCAGCCCCTCGTCGGGTTCGCCCAGGAGCTTGAGTGTCATGGCGCCGCCGAGCGAGAACCCCACGACCCCCAGCGTCGGCCGACCATGCGCACCACGGGCCTCCGGCTTGGCCTCGAGGACCCGCAGCACGGCGCGAAGATCCTCAGTCTTGCCGGCGTGGTAGGTGAATCGCGAGGTGCGCTTGGAGTCGCCGGCGCTGCGCAGGTCCACTCGGGCCACGTTGAACCCCGCCGCCAGCAATGCAGCGGCGCTGGCGCGGACGTACACCGACTCGGCGGACCCGCCGAGGCCGTGGACGAGCAGCACAATGCCCCTGCCTGGGTTGGGGAGGGCGTGCACTCTCACAGCGAGGGAATCACCGGTCCCGTCGTCCGTTGGCGCCAGGATCGTCCGGCCAGGGGCCAGGGCATCGAGGTCGTAGCGCCGCGGCAGCACCCGGTTGCGAACAGACTGCAGATGACCCGAGCGCAGGGCCAGGGGCACGTGGAAGTCGGCGTTGACAACGCCGGTGCCGCCGCCCAGTTTCACCTGGCAAGGGTGCCACAGGGCCGGCGATCGGAAGTGGTCCGCGGGGTGACTAGGACGCCTCCGTGGGACCCGGCGCGACGCTGCCCCGGTCGTCGCCCTTCTGGCGCAGGAACCGACCCTCGTCGTTGACATAGGCGTAGTACAGGCCGATCAGGATCCCCCCGCCAACGAAGTTGCCAAGCAGCGCAATGGCGACGTTGAGCAGCGCGAGCGGCAGCTCGAGGCCGTTGCTGAAGCCGTGCACCAGGAACAGCACAGTGTTGGCCACCGAGTGCTCAAAGGCCAGGAAGGCGAAGACGAACACCGACATGATCATGACCAGCGCCTTGAGCATGTCGCTCTTGATGTTGCCGTTATAGACCAGCAGCATCGCCAGGTTGATCATGAAGTTGCAGAGGACCGCTCGCAGGAACAAGTCGATCATGCCGGTCGGCCCGTCGGACACGTACTGGAGTTTGAGGTCCACGGCCTCCTGCATGGCCGCGGTGGTGTCGCCGTTGAGCAGCGACGTGAACGCGACGATCAGCGCAATGAACGCGCCGCCCAGGGCGTTGCCGAGCAGGCACAGCCCCAACAGGACGGTGGCCTTGCCCACGCTGGCCCGGCGGTAGTAGACGCCGATCGTAGTGATCATCATGTTCGAGGTCAGCAGCTCGGACTTGCTGTAGTAGATGAACACCAGCGCCCAGCCGAAGACGAGCGCACCGATCAGCTTGCCGACGACGTGCAGGTTGCCCTCGCCGACGGCGATGGCATCGAAACCCGCGACGATCGCGTAGTAGACGGTGTAGAAGATCCCGACGATGACCCCGGCCATGGCCGCGCGCATGAGGTAGCGCTTGGTGATTGAACCCGACATCGCGGTCTTGGTGTCGAGCAGCTCCAGGACCGTGGAGATGAATTGCTTGCCGGGGAACATCCGATCGGTAGCGGTGGCCACGCGGAGAGGGTAGTGCGGGTCGAGCACCTGTTGCGTGCCCGAGTGGAGGAGCCGTGACACTCATCAAGCCCCCGACGGGCCCGGAGTGCACGCCCGCGAGCGTCGGCTCGGTGTCCACGTCGGACTGCCTTGATCATCAGGAGTTCACGTCGCCCACGGGTGCCTCAACTCCTGATGATCATGGCCACGACCAGCCCGAGAGGGATACTTCGCGAGCCCTCCGAGTAGGCAAAGGCGCTGGTCAAGGCGCGAAAATGGGTTCCAGTAGCGCCAAGAGCAGTTTCCGGCCATCGCCCTTGAAGCACGCCGAAAGAGCCCGCATTCTGAATCCAACAGCACGCACAGGAACCCTCCAGCGGAGCCCGAAATGACAGCAACCCAGTCCCGACCCGCTGCCCGCGCCGCCGCCGCCGGACGCGCCGCCGCATCCATCGCAGGCGTCGCCAGCTGCGCGTCGGTCGCGGAGGTTCTGCAGCACCTGGAGGTGACCGAGGCGACGTAGTACTGGTGGCGCAACCAGTAACGGCGATGAGCCCGGATGGGGCCAATCGGCTCAAGGAGCTCGTGGTGGAGAACGCCCGCAAACGCCGCCGCGGCACTCGAGTCCGTCGTGGCCGCCCGGGGCGCCGCCCCAGCCTTCATCAGGATGGACGACGGCGCGGAGCTGACCTCCGCCGCGCTGCGCGACTCGTGCCGGTTCACCGGCACGGGCACCGCGTTCATCGACCCCGGCGCGCCCTGGCAGAACGGCTACGTCGAATCGTTCAATGCCGGCCTGCGCGACGAGCTCCTGTCCGGCGAAGTGTTCGACACGCTCGCCGAGGCAAAGACCCTCATCGAGGACTGGCGCATCGACCACAACTGGAAAGGGCCACACTCAGCCCTCGGCAACCAGGCCCCGGCAGTATTCGCGGCCACCTGCAGCAACTAGCCCGGACCACTCACACCGGCCGGCACCACCAACAGGAGCACCTCAAATTCCTCGGGGAGCCAACTGATGACGATCACGAGTGGCGAGCTGCTGGTCGCAAGGTGCCGCGGCATGCACCACGGGCCGTGTCCGCTGCGCGTGTAGCCCATTGAACTGACCGCATAAGCGGGCTTGTCCAATGTGGCCACGCCGGCCCCGAGGAGCCACCCGCGGCCCCATACGCGTCTGCGAGCAAGCACACCGCCTCACGTCTTGAGTGATGTGGAGCGGCCAAGTCCCTTGTGGTCGCGTAGTGCTGCTCGGGAACCGGTGCACGATCAGACGCCACCTGATCATGAGCCAGCATCGTTGGGGGATCCCCAGCAGGGCCGACGTGCCGCCATCGGGCAGCGAAGGCGCGCTTCCCAGGCGACGGCACACGCCATCGCCGCGATGCCAAGAGGCACACTTCACACCCCCCTCCGCGCAGACATAACCCCTGATCAACTCTGGAAAACGGTTTTGGGAGCCGGCGAAATCGGTTTCCGGCCAAGCCCCCTTGAACGACGCCGCGCCGCCCCTCACTCTGGATCCAGCAGCACGAACAGCCACCCCCCAGAGGAGCCAGAAATGATCGCCACCACGTCCCGCTTCACCGCCCGCGCCGGTGCCGCCCTGCTCGCCGCCGCAGCCATCGCCGGCCTGGCCGGCACCGCCGCCGTCGCCGCACCCGCGCCGGCGACAGCGGTGGCGACAGCGACAGCGGCGGCCGCGCCCACCGGGGCCCTCGTCGCCACAGACCAGCTGCAGGGCGTCAAGGGCACCCACCTGGTGTTCCGCAACGTCACCGACAAGACGCTCATGCTGTACAGCCCCGACGGCGGCCTGCCCACCAACAGCAAGGAGCACTACATGGCCACCCTGTCGCCCGGCCAGGAATACATGTTCGGCGGGTACAACACCTACGGCCCGAACGCCTCCGACGTGTACGTCCGCGCGTACACGGTCAAGACGGACGCAGCGAGCGGCGCGGTCGGCCGGGACACGATGGTCGCGACCGTCGCCGCCCACAACCCCCACGTGGGATACCCGTTCATCCGCGTGACGGCCGGCAAGTACTGGCACGACAAGACCGACCGGTACCTGCCCCACAGCCGGACCATGGGGCTCTCGGAGCACGAGACGCACGACTCGTGGAAGGTCTCCGGCGACACGAAGTTCCGCGCCTGGGTCCACCGCGACGGTGACGTCGACGGCAGCGACCACAAGAAGATCAAGGTGACCCTCCACGACGTGGACACGACCGCGACCATGGACTTCACCGGCGGTGGCGCCGCCCCGGCGTGATGCCGGGAAGCGCCCGGCGTCGACGGCGACGCCGGACAGAACTCCCGTTCGGGGACCCTGGCGTGGCCTCCTGATTCGGGCCTAACGGACCGAAGCCAGCAGACCAAGCAAGCCAAGGAAGGCGCGGTCATCGCCGTTGCCTCGGCGGGTCTCGGCGGGTCTCGGACACATCGCCGGGCGCTCGCCAGAGTGGAACTCAACAGGCTTGGCAACCCGCTGGAGGACGGTCAGGGCGCCGTGATCGCTCTCACAACCAACGGTTCGACCCAGGACCTGAAGGGGACTCGTGACTCACAGCGCCTGAGCCCCGTTTGTCCGCATCACGCCGATCAGCCCCCAAACGGATCACAAAGCCATTGATCAAGGCTCAGCCGGCGCGCCAGTTCGTGATCATCTGCGGGATCGCCGTCAGGCCGCCGACCGGGTGGAAGTCCTCAGCCGCCGCGCGCAGCGCGCCCACCTCATCCATGGTCAGCTCCACGTCGGCGGCTTCGACGTTGCGCTCCAACTGCTCGACAGTCGACGCCCCCGGGATCACCAGCACGTTGGGCTGGTGCAGCAGCCATGCCAGCGCGACCTGGGCGGGCGTGGCATCGTGGGCCGCGCCAACCTCCCCCAGCACCCCGAACAAGGGCTTCGCCAGGCGCAGGTTCTCCGGCAGGAACAGCGAGTTCGCTCGCCGTACCGTTCCCGCGGGCCGGTGATCGGCGTCGTAACGCGCGGACAGGAAACCCTGGGCCAGCGGGCTCCAGGCGATGATCAGCCGGTCGTTGTCCCGAGCCCACGGAAGCAGCTCGGCCTCGGCGCTGCGGTCCACCAGGTTGTAGCGCACCTGATTGCTCAACACCCGCGAGCCGAGCGCGTTCTGGGCCGCCCGCCAGCGGCTCAGCGAGTAGTTGCTGACTCCAACGTCGGCGACCACCCCCGCCTCGTGCAACGATCGCATCCCGCCCATGATCATCCGGTCGGGAATGATCGGGTTCGGCTGGTGCACCTGATACAGGTCAATCGTCTCGACGTCCAGACGCTTGGCGCTCCCCCGTCCGTGTCGCTCCACCAGGCCCGGAATCGGCGCGATCGGGAAGTACTTGGTCGCGACGTAAGCCTCGTCCCGGCGACCCGCGAGGGCTTGGCCCACGATCCGTTCGCTGCGTCCGAACCCGTACGCCTCGGCCGTGTCGATGAGGGTGACACCGAGTTCGAGCGCGCGGTCCAGAATCCGCCCTGCCTCACCCTCGGCATAGGAGTCGCCGTAGCCCCATTCCCGCGACCCGAACTGCCACGTGCCCAACCCGAGCCTGCTGACCCGGGTCAGGCCCGGCAGTTCCACGAATTTCATGGCTCCACCCTAGTCAGCGGAAGACAAAGGCACTCGGCAGCCGCAAAGGCCCTGATACCTCAGCGACGCGACCCTCGATCCTTCGACACCGGCCCAGGCGTGCGATGACGCGACCCGCCACGCCCAGGGGCCGGCGCCGCCGCCCGGGACGCCTACGGCTTCCTGGCCACGATGCAGCGCGCCAGGCCGGGAACCCGGACCTCGCCGTCCACCTCGAATCCGCTCACCCCGGCCAGAGTATGGGCCCGAATCCGCTCCCGCGCCGGCTCGTCGACCTGCGCAAGCGAGGCCACCACGAGCGACACGTGCTCGCTGATCATCGCCCAATACTCCTCCGGCGATCGCGTGACGAGGGCGACGTCGACGTCCCACTCAAACCTGACGCTCAGCCCTGCACCCTCGTACAGCGCGCCGACGTATCCGGGGGCGGCGCATCGAAACATGTTGGGCGCGTCGCCGACGGGTGGCGCCAGCACCACCTCGGTGGCGATCGCATCCATGGCAATCGTCGTCCACGGGTTCGCCTCGGGCCTGACCCACACCGACGAGCAGATACGTCCGCCCGGCTTGAGCACGCGCGCGAACTCGGCGCTGGCCTTGGCCACGTCGGGGAAGAACATGTAGCCGAACCGGACGGAGACGCTATCGAACGTGGCGTCGTCGAACGGCAGATCATCAGCGCTGCACACCGCCGTATCGATATTGGCGATCCCCTGCGCCCGGGCCCGTCGTTCCGCGATGTCCAGCATCTCCGGCACCAGATCGGTCAGCATGACGCGCCCCTTCGGCGCCAGCCTCGCGATGCTCAAACCCGGCTCCCCGGTACCGGAGGCGATGTCGAGGTGGTGCTGGTCCTCGACGACGGCCAAACGCTCGATCATCGCAGCCGTGACCGGGCCCATCTGGTCCACGATGATCGCGTCCCACTTCTCCCAGCCCGCAGCCAGCCCGGCCCAGGCCCGCCGCTGCCCGTCCCTGATCTCATCCGCGCTCGGCAGCGGCCCGTCCCCTGGTCCGGCAGCCACTGGAGTCGATGAACCCATAAACAGATAGTGGCCTCCCGCGGACCACCTGGGCCAGCACGCCGGTCGAAGCGTCGTCCATCCGTGTTTACGGTGCGGCGTGGGGACGTGCACCCCAGCACGTTGAGACCCACTGGCCCGGACTGTCTACATATACCGATATCGGAATATTATTGATGCCATGGCACGAGCAGCAACGACATCGGACGGGTGACGTCCCTTTGAGTGGTGGTTTTTCGTTCGCGCTCTCGGGTCGGTTTTCTC
>JBIRBF010000206.1:0-4491 GCA_044326505.1 Candidatus Nanopelagicales bacterium
ACCTCAACCACTGGGGCTTCTCGAAGTTCGCCATGATCTGCGCCACTCTGCTCAACCGCCTCGAGGGCGACCAGGTGACAGCCACCCCGGAGCAGCTGCACAAGTTCAGCGAGGACTCCGGCGTCGTGCTGTTCAACTACCTCAAGTCCACTCTGCTGTCGGCCTGATCCGCGGCCGCCGACCCGAACCGAATCTGGAGGCCCGATGTCCGACTCGATCGATTGGGACGCCCTGCGCGAAGCAGCGGTGGCGTGTCTGCCCAACTCGTACTCGCCCTATTCCAACTTCCCCGTCGGGGTTGCCGGCTTCGCCGACGACGGCCGCATCGTCAGTGGCGCCAACGTCGAGAACGCCTCCTACGGCCTGACGCTCTGCGCCGAGTGCTCGATGGTGTCGCAGCTCGCTGCGACGGGCGGCGGCCGCCTGGTCGCGGCGTACTGCGTCGACGGCGACGGCAACGCCCTGATGCCCTGCGGGCGCTGCCGTCAACTGCTGTGGGAGTTCGGCGGTGCCGAGATGCTCCTGATGACGCCCGAGGGCGTTCTGACCATGAAGGACGTCCTTCCCCAGGCCTTCGGCCCCGAGAACCTCGACAAGGCAGGTGTGTGACATGACCACAACGGAAAGCGCGGTGCTCGACCCGGAGGCCAAGGCCAACAAGGCGGCCTGGGCCATCCTGGCCGCGATGGGCTTCGGCGCCCTCATTGCGCAGATGTTCTCGACGGTGATCGGCCCGGCGCTGCCCACCATCGAGACGGACCTCGGCCTGAGTCTGAGCATGAGCTCCCTGACCATCACCGCCTACAGCCTGGCGTTCGGCACGTTCCTGGTGATTGGCGGACGCATGGGCGACCTCGTCGGCGAGGTCAAGATGATCATCATCGGCTTCATCATCTTCGGGGCAGGCCTGATCGTCGCAGCCCTCGCCGCCAGCGGCCCCATGCTCGTGGGCGGTCGGGCGCTACAGGGCATCGGTATCGGCGTCTCGGCACCGGCGACCCTGTCGATCGTGGTGAACTCCTTCCCGGTCAAGCAACGAGGACTAGCCGTCGGTGTGTGGGGTTTCGCGCACGGTTTCGGACTGCTGCTCGGCCCACTGTTCGCCGCCTGGATGCTGGACGTCGCCAGCTGGCGCTGGGTGTTCTGGATCGCCGTCCCGCTGACCGCGCTGGTCATCTTCATCACCATCGTCGCCACCCGGGGCTACAAGAGCGTGCTCGCCAAGGGCAAGTACGACTACATCGGCGCCATCGTCGGCGGCCTGGGAATCACGTTGCTGACGTTGGGCGTCACAAACGCGGCTGTCAGCTGGACCGCGCCGTCGACGCTCGGCCCGCTCATCGGCGGTCTCATTCTGCTGGGCATCTTCGGTGTTATCGAAACCAAGATCGCCTACCCGCTGGTGGACTTCGGGCTCTGGCGCGAGCGCCTGTTCTCAGGTGGCTTCTTCGCCGAGAGCGCGGTCGGCTTCGTCTACATCCCCTTCCTGGTCGTGTTCGGCTCGACCTTCCTCATCACGGTGTTGGACTACTCGCCGTCCAAGGCCAGCTGGGTCATCGTCATCACGACCGGCATCTGCATGGTGTTCGAGCCTCCCGCAGGCCGGTGGGTGGACAAGGTCGGTCCCGGCCTGCCCATCACGGTCGCGCTCACCCTGCAGGCCATCGCGCTGGCGTGGATCGGCTTCTTCGTCGGCCCCGACACTTCGCTTACGCAGCTCATCGCCCCGCTGGCCATCATGGGTATCGGCGTGGGGATCTCGCTGCCGGCCTGCAACACCGCAGGTATGTCGGCCGTCGATGCGGAACACGCGGGCATGGGCTCGGGCTTGATGCAGATGACGTTCAACATCCCTGCGGCGCTGGGTATGGCGATGGTCACGGCGATCATCGGGCCCATGGTGCTGTCGGGTGTCAGGTCCGATATCAGCGACCCGACTCTGGCAGATACCGCCCATGATTACGCGGACCTGCTGCAGAGTGGTGACACGACTGAGGCGGACAACTTGCTGTCCACCTTGAGCAGCGAGGGCGCCGCCGCAGTCAAGGCTGCGGCCGTCGCGGCTGAGTCGTCGGCGATCACGACTGCCATGCTCGTGCTCGCGGTGATCGCCCTGGCCGGCGCCATCTTCGCCTGGGTCGTGATCGGCCGGCGGCGCACTCCGGACCACGTGCAGATGACGCACGCTGCCGAGGTGTGATGCACCTGCTCGTCGCCGTGCCGAGCGGGCCAGTCAGCCAGGTGCTGCTGGCCCGTTCGGCCGTGCGTGCCCTGGCCGCATCGTGAGCGCCACGGACGGTCGCGGGGCCGCTATCGTGCGGCACACCCGGGTCCGAGCCGGATCGGAGGACGCCTACGCCCACTGGCGTTCGAGGGTCACCACGACGCTGAGCTCACACGTGGGGTTCGAGCGGGTAGAGGTATACCCGCCGGACGCCGACCAGGACGACTGGGTGAGCATCGAGAGATTCGATTCGGTGGAGTCGGCCCGGGCGTGGCTCACCAGCGACGCTCGGGCCGGCCTCGTCGACGAGGTCGTCGCCCTGGTGGATGGACCGGACTCGGTGACGATCATCGCCGACGATGCGGCGAGCCACCGGCGCGAGACGACCGCAGTTATCACCGACGTCGTCCGACCGGGCTCCGAGGGTCGCTTCCGGGACTGGCTGCAGCGGATCCAGATCGCTCAGTCCAAGTACCCTGGCTACCTGGGCGTGAGTGTCCAGGAGCCGATCGAGGGAGTCAATCCGGCCTGGGTGTCGCTGCTGCGCTTCGACACCGCCGAACACCTTCGCGGGTGGCTCGAGTCAGAGGAGTGCGAGCGCTTCCGGGCCGAGTCCGAGGACATGCTGGACCACGGCGACTACCGGGTCACGCGGACGTCCTTCACCAGTTGGCTGCCGGCTCAGGAACGGGCCGCTGAGCCGTCGGTCTGGAAGGTCAACGCGGTCGTGCTGCTGGTGCTGTACCCGGTGGTCATGCTGACGATCATTTTCCTCAACCCGCGCATTGCCGGGCTCGGGGTAGGGCCGGTGACCTTCATCGGCAACATCATCGGGGTTGCGGCGACCGGCTTCTGGCTCGTTCCCTGGGCGGCCGGACGGCTACAGACCTGGTTGGTGCCGCCGCCGGGCCGCGAGCGGCAGGTCACCCTCGTTGGCAGCCTGCTCATGCTCGCTGGCTACGCGGTGCTGGTCGTGGTGATGTCGCTACTCGCGGCGCGCTTCCTGTAGGGCCGCGGCCGGTCTACCCCAGCGCTAGCGCCTCAGCGACGCTGTCGCGGACGGCCTGCATCTCGGCGGCGGCGGTAGCGCGGGCATCCTCGATCGAACCGGTGACCGGCACCACGACCTGCAGGTAGCACTTCAGCTTCGGCTCGGTGCCGCTGGGCCGGATGATGACCCGGGCGTTGTCCATCGTGAAGCGCAGGCCGTCGGTGGGGGGCAGCCCGTCGCCGCCCTGCTCGAGGTCGTCCAGGCGCAGCACATCGTGGCCGCCGATCTGCTGCGGCGGGTTGGCGCGCAGCCGGGCCATGGCATCGGCGATGAGCGAGATGTCAGTCACCCGGACCGACAGCTGCGACGTGGCGTGCAGGCCGAACTTGCGCGCAAGGTCGTCCAGGACGTCCTGCAGTCCTCGCCCTTCGGTCTTCAGCTGCGCCACCATCTCGAGCATCAACAGCGATGCGGTGATGCCGTCCTTGTCCTTGACGGCCTCCGGGTCCACGCAGTAGCCCAGGGCCTCCTCGTAGCCGAAGATCAGGCCCGGCACCTTCGAGATCCACTTGAACCCGGTGAGGGTCGTGGCGTACTCCAGGCCCGCGTCCTCGGCGATGCGTCCCAGCAGCGTGCCGGACACGATCGACTCGGCGTAGGCGCCGGCCAGCTCGCGGTTCTCCCGCCGGGCCCGCTCGACGATCCACCAGGCCAGCAGCGACCCGACCTCGTCGCCGGAGAGCATCCGCCAGTCGTCGGCGGTGGGGATGCCGGCCGAGGAGCGGTCCGCGTCGGGGTCGTTGGCGATGATCACATCGGCGCCGTGCGCTCGGGCGGACGCGAGCGACAGGTCCATCGCGCCGGGCTCCTCCGGGTTGGGGAAGTGCACGGTGGGGAAGCGGCCATCGGGGGCGAACTGCTCGGCCACGGGCAGCGGGCTGGTGAAGCCCGCGGACTCAGCCGCCCTCATGAACACCTTCCCACCAACGCCGTGCATGGCGGTGTAGATGGACGCTGCGTCCCTGGGCCCGTCGCCCAGGATCGAGATCGCCCGCTCGATGTACGCCCCCAGCACGGTCTCGTCCAGGGTGAGGTAGTCCTGGGAGCGCGGGATGTCGGCCACGGCCCCGACCGCGGCGATGCAGGCGGAGATCTCGGCATCGGCTGGTGGCACGATCTGGCTGCCGTCGCCGAGGTAGACCTTGTAGCCGTTGTCGTCCGGCGGGTTGTGCGACGCGGTCACCATGACTCCGGCGTCGCAGCCGAGTTCGCGGAT
>JBIRBF010000065.1:0-13370 GCA_044326505.1 Candidatus Nanopelagicales bacterium
CGATCAGAACTCGCCCTACACCCGCACCTTCGCCGATCCCGGCGGGACCAACGAGATCGTGATGTTCAAGTCGTGCTTCCCCAACTCCTCGCTGGCCGGCAATCCCAACGATCCTGCGACGCCCGGCGACGAGCTGACCGTGGGCAACGCCAAGTGGGTCTACAACCAGCTGCTGCCCTACTTCGCCGCCCACCCGGAGAAGCTCTTCGTGGTCGTCACGGCGCCGCCGAACAGCGAGAGCGCCTATGCAGCGAACGCCCGCGCGTTCAACACCTGGCTGCTCGACAGCTGGCGATCCGAGAACCACTACACCTTGCCGAACGTGGCGGTCTTCGACTTCTACAACGTGCTGACCGGCCCGGATAACCACCACCGACTCGCAGATGGCGTCGAGACCCACCCCGTGTCCCCTGGAATGAACGGTGCGTACTACCGCACCTCTGCCGGCGACGATCACCCCAACGTCGCAGGCAGCCAAAAGGCAACCGCCGAATTCGTGCCGATGCTCAATGCGTTCTACCACCGCTGGCAGTTGGAGTTGCACGCTCCAACGGCCCTAATCGCGACCCCGGGCGATCGTCGCGTCACCGTCGGATTCACCGCCCCCGCAGCAGTCCCCGGGCGCCCCCTGCTGAGTTACCAGTACTCGACAGATGACGGCGCCACCTGGCAGGACCGCAGCCCCTCGGGCACCGCCGCCCCGCTGGTGATCGACGGCCTGACCAATGGCCGGCTCTACCGGCTGCGGCTGCGAGCCGTGGACGCGGCCGGGCCGGGGGCAGCCAGCGCGGCGCTGGCAGCTGCGCCCGTCTCCGGCGCAAGCGCTCTCGTGGCGGTGACACCCGTGCGCGTGGCGGACAGCCGCGCCTCCTCACCCGCACCGCTGCCCCGCGTCAAGGCGCCGCTGGGTGCGGGGCAGACGCTCCAGGTCCCAATCGCCGGCGGCAACGGCGTGCCGCCCTCGGCCGCAGCGGTGTCGCTCAACATCACCTCGGTGGGCGCCGCCGGCGGCGGCCATCTGCGGGCGTACCCCTGCGGAACCGGTCGGCCCGAGAGCTCGTCGCTGAACTACCCGGGCGGCAGCGCGGTGGCCAACGCCGTGGTCACGGGGCTCGGGGCCGACGGCGCCGTGTGCGTGTACACGTCCACCACGACAGACGTCATCATCGACCTCAACGGCTGGATGGCCGCCGGTCTCAACGCCATCGCACCGATTCGCGCCGCCGATACCCGGGCCGGGTCAGGCGTGGCGGAGCCGGACACCAAGGCGCCAGTCGCCGCCGGCCAGGTGCTGAGCGTGCCGGTGGCCGGTCGATTCGGCGTGCCGGGCTCCGCGACCGCAGTGGTGCTCAACGTGACCGCGGCGCGTCCGGACTACGCGGGGCACCTGCGGGTGTTCCCGTGCGGCTCCGGCGTCCCAGCGACCTCCACCGTGAACGTGCGGGCTGGCGCTGTGACTGCGAACGCAGTGCTGAGCGGGGTCGGCGACGCCGGCGCGATCTGCGTCTACGCAGCAACGACGACCGACGTCGTGGTTGACGTCACGGGGTGGTTCAGCGCCGGCTTTCAACCGATGGCTCCCGTGCGCGCCGCCGACACCCGTGCGACGTCGCCGGTGGCCTACCCACCGGTCAAGGGCCAGGTCGGCGCGGCCCAGACTCTGCGAGTGCCGATCGCCGGCGCCTTCGGCGTGCCATCCGGGGCGGGCAGTGTGGCGCTGAACGTCACGGCAACGGGTGCCGTCGGCAGTGGGCACTTGCGGGTGTTCCCCTGCGGTGCCGACGTGCCCGGCGCGTCCTCGCTCAACTTCCCCGCCGCCACCAACGTTGCCAACGCGGTCCTGACAGGCCTAGGAACCGACGGCGCCGTGTGCGTCTACGCCTCCACGGCCACAGACGTCGTGGTGGACGTCACGGGCTGGTTCCCGTCCTAGAGCACTGGTTCCGGCGCCCTTCCACCGGCAACACCACTTCGGGCAACGCCAACAGCGCCACGACGGCAGCGCTGAATTCAGCACCTGTTAGCTCAGCGTGGCGGCGAGCACGCCTGCCAGCAGGACACCGACCCACACCCATTGCCCGGTCGGCGCGTTGCAGCAGCGCGGGCCACAAGACGCGGTCCTCTGCCTGGTGGTGCTCAAGCAACGCGAGGAACAGCTCCTATGGGGCGGAGCGGCCCTCGATCCTCCCCGCCTCGGCTGGATTGGCCGCGACCAGGTCGCGCAGTCGGGCAGCGTTCTGCTCGAAGGCCCGAGGCACCATGGCCATTATCGTCAGGTCGGGCCGCAGTGCAGCACTCTCGTCGCCCATGACGGCAGGTCAGCCAATGCGAGGCGCCCGAGATCGACCGTCACCGGTCGGCCCGCTAGGCCAGCCCCGCCGCCTTCAGCGCCGGACCCCGCAGGCTCTCGATGGCCTCCTTGGCCTCGACGCCGCTCGAGCCCTCGTGCGCGTCCAGGCGTCCACTGGCGATCGCCGACATGAATGCCTCGTAGTCCTCCGCGGCCGTGTCGGCGTAGCTCATCGCGAACTTCCCGATCGCGGCGTCGAAGGTCGTGTCCGACTCCAAGTAGGTCGAGATGGCGACCGCGTCCCCGCTGCGCGCATGCGCGCGCGCCAGCGTGTGTCCGCACAGCGACGCGAACGCAATCAGCTGCTTCTCCCCCAGGCTGGCCGGATCGGGCGACCACTTCATGTCCCGCAGCTGGCGGATGTAGAAGCCGCGCCCCGAGGGACCGTCGATCCACCCGAGGAAGGAGTCGCTGGCCGCCTGCATCAGACGCTGCCCGGTGACCACCCGATGCCCGTGCTTGCTGAAGACGGACTTGGAGGTGTACGCCTCCAGCACCGAGGCCTGCGCCTGCTTGACCTGCAACACCATCAGGTCGTCCTCATCGCGTCCCTGCATGAGCATCACGAAGGCCAGCAGGCCGACGCTGCCCACGCCCACGACCTTGTGGCCGAAGTCGATGATCTGGTAGCGCTTGAGCAGCGATCGACGGTCGTCCTGGAGAGTGGCGCGATACTGGCGGAACAGGGTGTTGAGGACCCCTTGGAGCTCGTCGCTGAGGCCGGTCCGGATGAGCAGCGGCGGGTCGTCGCGGAACTGTCGGCGACCGTCCACAACTTCGGTCAGCTTCTCGATCGCCGACCACGCGTCGCGGGCCTGGGCGCGCGCGACGGCCTTGGTCACGGCCTTTTCCGGAGTCACCAACTTGTCGACCTTCTTGCCGGCTTTGGTCGCGACCTTGTCCTTCTTGGCCTTGCCCTTCTTGTCCTTCTTGGCCTTGCCCTTCTTGTCCTTCGCCTTCTTGTCCTTCTTGTCCTTCTTCGACTTCTTGCCCGCTTTGCCCTTGGCGGCGCTGCCGAGATCGACAGCATCGGCCTCGGCCAAGCCCTCCTGCAGCGCAGCCAGGACACCGGTGGAGTCGATGCGGTCGTACCAGATATCGAGCTCGGTCATCTGCGAGAAGTCGGCCATGGAGGTCCGGTAGGACGCCGCCGCCGTCTCCGCCGCGGCCCGCCCCACGGAGTCGTCCAGGCCGTTGTCGCGCGCAGCCAGCACGAAGGACGTGGCCAGGCGCTTGACGTCCCACTCGAACGGACCGGGATGGGTCTCGTCGAAGTCGTTGACATCGAAGATGACGGTGCGGTCAGGTGCGGCGAACAGACCGAAGTTGGACAGGTGAGCATCGCCGCAGAGTTGGACAGCCAGGCCCGTGTTCGGGGTGGTGGCCAAGTCGGCGGCCATCAGCAGGGCTCCCCCGCGGTAGAACGCGAAGGCACTGGCCGACATGCGCTGATGGCGCACGGGCACCAACGGCTGAACTCGGGAACTCTCCTGCCCCTCCAAGAGCCCAACTGGGTCGGCACGGTCGGGCCCGGCCGTCCAGCCTGCCAACACCGATGGGGGCGTCTTCGCGCACGCCAGCCGACCCTTCTCGCGTCGCTCGTCCACGCTGGGATGGTTGACGCGACGCCCGCCGGCCTTGGCCTGGCGCTCGTGCTTAGCCTCCTCCTGGGCGATCGGCTGCGAAGGTGCCTCGGCCTCGGGCTGGGCGTCAGTGGAGTCCTTGTCCATGACGCGAGCGTAAGGCAGACGTCCCCTGCGCCGCACGAACCCGCCGGTTCCTCATGTCCCGCGAGTCGGCAGGTGCTCAGCCAAATGCGAATACCGGGGAGCGAGCTGGCCGCGATGGACGACCACCGCGTTCTTCAGCTCCGGCGGCAGGTCCAGATCGTCGAACGCAGCGCCGAAATCCGCCCGCGCCAGCGTCAGCGTCGGTGTCGAAGACGAACACTGGATCGTCCGAGGTGGTGGCGCGCACGGTCGCCTCGATGCCGCCCTCGATGTCGCAGGACAGATCCGCGATCAGCGCCAGCCGACCATCGGCGCGCTGCAGCTCCGCGAGCTCGGCGACTGCCAGCAGCCGCGGCGCCTCGGGCTGCCAGAGCACGCTGTTGACAAGGATTGACAGCAGACCCGCCGTCGGCGCGAACACACTGTGGAACGCCGCGGGGTCGGCCAGGAACTCCGCAGCGGTGAAGTCCGCGCCATCATCGCGGGCCACCGTGTCCTGCTCGGTAAACACCGAAACGAGCACCTGAGTGCTGGGCGTTGCCCTCACCAACTCCCCGGCCAGCTGCCCTGGCGCGATGTCCACCCGCGGCAGCCGATCGAGCACCTCGCCTGCCCCGCCGCCCACATTGCCGTAGCCGGTCACCCCGACCACCAGTGGTCCCACGTCGGCCGGCAGACCGCCCGCGGCGATCGTGGCGCCGACCGCCGACACCGCGTCCAGGGCCTGGGCCAAGTCGTCGTATTCGAAGGCCTGGCGCAATCGCAGGAACGGGGTATCCACGCCACGGGCCTGCCAGCGTCGGCCGAAGGCCCACAGCGCATCGACCATCCCCGCCAGGCCCGCGAACCTCCCGAAGTGCACCAGCCGCCGCCCATCCGCGCCGACAATGGGCTCGTAGTCGATCAGCGTCGCCCCGACGTCGAGCACGTGCTGCAACAGCGGCATGGAGTGCGGCTGGCCCTTGATGGTGTGCGAGAAGAACACGTAGGCGGTGTCGGGCCCCAGTAGCTCGACCGGGATCTCCTTGACCGCCAGCACCACGTCGCAGCCGTCGAGCTCGGCCACCACCTCAGCGCCGGCGGACCGATAGGCCGCATCGTCGAACACACGCCGGTCCGAGGCCTGCACGCGCACGTGGAAGCCGTCGTCGCCCACCAGTTCGGCGACCGCACTCGGCGTCAGCGGGACTCGACGCTCCCAGCGGTTCTTGTCCTCGTGCCGCACGCCGATGATGTTCATGGCCCCGATTATCGCCAGTCAGCGGGCGTAGCCTGGAACTGCCCGGCGGTCCGGACCTCCGGAACCAGACCCCAGGAGCGGCGTGAACGCGTCAGGCGCGAACCGGCAGCAGCGCTGGATCGTCGTCAGTCTCGCCTTGGCGGGATTCATCGCGACCCTCGACGACTACATCGTGGCCGTGTCGCTGCCGTCGATCGCAGCGGACTTCAACGCCACGACGAGCGAGGCTTCGTGGGTCACGGTGGCCTACCTGCTGACCCTGGTGTCGTCGCTGCTGCTGTTCGGCCGGCTCGGCGATCATTTCGGGCATCGGCGGGTGTTCCTGAGCGGCTACGCCACGTTCGTCCTGGGTTCTGCGCTGTGCGCACTGGCACCCACCCTGCCGGCGCTGATCGGCTTCCGGGTGGTGCAGGGCCTGGGCGCGGCCATGCTGTCGGTGACGGCGCCGGCGCTCATCGCCGAGTACGTCGGTCCCTCGCGGCGCGGCTGGGCGTTCGGCGTCTTCACTACCGTCACAACCCTGGGTATCACGCTGGGGGCGCCGCTGGGCGGGATCATCACCGGGCTGCTCTCCTGGCATGCGGTGTTCGCGGTGAACGTGCCCGTCGGCATCGTGGCGGCCGTCGCGGCGGCCCGGGTGCTCCCCCGCGACGCACCTTCGCTGCGAGGGTCCCCCGAGGCGACCGGCTACGACGTGCCCGGGGTGATCTTGAGCGCGGCGGGGCTGGTGCTGCTCATGCTCGGACTCAACCAGGGCGAGGAGCTGGGCGGCTGGACGGCACCGCCGGTCGTGGCGCTATTCGTAGGCGCCGTGGTGCTGCTGTGGGCGTTCGTGTGGTGGGAGCTGCGCGCGACGTCGCCGCTGGCAGACCTGCGGGCCCTGCGCGATCTCGTGCTGCGCAGCGGGCTGATCGCCGCGCTGGCCGGCTACATGCTGCTGGCAGGGTGCAACTTCCTGCTGCCCTTCTACCTGATCTACGTGGTCGGTTTGCGACCTGAACAGGTGGGCCTGGTGATGATCGCGTACTCGGCGGTCTACGTGGCGGCCAGTCCGATCGCAGGGCGCTGGTCCGACAGCGTCGGGCAGCGTCGGGTGTCCGGTGCCGGGATGGCGGTGGCGGCTGCGGCGAGCGCCTACATGGTCTGGGTCGCGGGCTGGCTGTCGGGGCTGGTGCTGGTGGTGTTCTACCTGGTGTGGCGGGCGGTGGCGTACGCGCTGTTCATCGCCCCCAACAACGCGCTGGTGATGTCCACTGCCACGGCCGAGCGGAGGGGAGGCACGTCGGGGTTGCTCAAGGTCGCGGTGAACCTGAGCCTCGTGCTCGGCCTGGTGATGTTCGAGACCCTGTTCTCGCTGCCTGTCGCCGAAGGTGCGGGCTCGCTGTCGACCATGCTGGCCAACGGGCAGGTGGATTCCGCCACGATGCGCTCCGGCATGGTGATCGCCTACAGCTTCGGCGTCCTTATGAGCATCACGGCCGTGGCAGCCACGGTCACGGCGCGTCGGCGGGCGGTGCAATCAGCGGCAGCGTGACTGTGAAAGTCGTGCCGGTGCGCCCGTCGGAGCGGACGTCCACCTCGCCATCGTGTGCGGCCACCACTTCGCGCACGACCGCGAGCCCGATTCCCGAACCGGCGGTGGTCGTGTCGGCAGTCCCGCGCCAGAGCCGGTCGAACACATGCGGCAGGTCCGCCGGGGCGATCCCCGGCCCCGTGTCGGCCACTTCCAGCACCGCCCTCGAACCGGTGGCCCACACAGCCACCTGCACCTGATCGCCGGGCCGGCCGAACTTGGCGGCGTTGGCCAGCAGATTCCCCACGACTTGATGCAGCCGATCGTCGTCGCCGCTGATCCACACGCCCGTGGCGATGCTCCGCTGGACCTGCAGGCCGGCCGCCTCCAAGTCCGCCAGCCGCGCCCCGAGTGCCTCCGCCGCGACTTCGCCCAGATCCAGCGGCGACCGGACGATGGTGAGCGAGGATGCCTCGGCCGACGACAGCTGGGCCATGTCGTCCACGAGGCGCCCAAGCCGGACGGCCTGGGCATGCAGAGCGGTCAACCGTGGCTGGTCCGGCTCCACATAGCCGTCCCGCAACTCCTCCAGCCCGGCCTGCAGAGCCGCCAGCGGCGTGCGCAGCTCATGGGCGACGTCCGCAGCCATCGCCTGCCGGGTCGACTCGGACACGACCACAGCCTCGGCCGTGGCGTCGAAGGATCGCGCCAACTCCCCCAACTCTCCCGGCGCAACGACGTCCGCCGGTGCCGCTCGCGCCGCCCGGTCGCCGGACGCGAATCGACGGGCGACGTCGGCCAGGCGGGCCAGCGGGTCGGTGATGCGGCGCGTGACGAACCACGCGACCGCGCCGGCGACGATCAGCGCCGCCAGCGCGGCGACCGCGATCCAGGACCATGCGATCCGCTGGGCCGCGCTCGACCCGGGGGTGCCAAAGGCCAGCCGGACCGATCCGACCGTCTGCCCCGCCACGACCACCGGGGCGCTGACCTGCCCCCGGCCGGACATGGCGCCCATACCCCCCATGCCGTTCATGCCCGCCTCGTCGCTGGGCGCCGCGACCACCGTTCCCACAGAGTCCCGCACGACCAGGCGCGCGCCCGCGGCCGCCGCTGACGCCTCGGCCGCACCGAGATCCGCTCCCGACCAACCGCCCGCCACCGCGTAGGCGTCACCGGCTTGCGCGGCCACCGCCGTCGCGGTCGCCGCCCGTTGGGTGTCCTCACTGGCGTCAAGGCCCTTGGCCGTGCCGATGACGGCGGCCACGCTCAGCACCACAACGGACGACAGTGCCACCAGCACGAAGGCCAGCAGCAGCCGGCGCCCGATCGGGCCGAGGCCGCGGCGCTGCTCAGTCGTCACGCGGCACGCCCAGCCGGTAACCCGCTCCCTGCACGGTCTCCACGACGCGAGTCCCGTCGTCGCCCAGCTTGCGACGCAGGTTCTTGACGTGGGAATCGATCGTGCGCTCGTAGCCCGCGAACTCATAGCCGCGCACCCGGTTGACCAGCTCCGCCCGCGAGAGAACGCGGCCCGGTGTGGCCGCTAGCGCGACCAGAACGCCCCACTCGGTCGGGGTCAGGTCGATCTCGCGCCCAGCCAGGTGCGCCTCATGGCGGTTGGCGTCGATCGTCAGGAGCCCGGCATCGAAGGAGACGACCGGATCCGGGCCGGCGGTCGCGCCGCGTCCGAGCACCGCCGACACTCGCAAGACAACTTCCTGCGGGCTGAAGGGTTTGGTGACGTAGTCATCCGCGCCGGCCTGCAGTCCCCTGATCCGGTCCTCCACGGCACTGCGGGCGGTCAGCACGATCACCGGCACGGCGGTTGACTTCGCCGCAGCGAGCACCTCAAGGCCGTCGATATCCGGCAACCCGAGGTCGAGCACGACCAGTTGGGGCGAGCCGGTCTGCAGGATGACCAGAGCCTCGGCCCCGGTGGCGGTGGTGAGCACGGAGTGTCCGGCGCGCTCAAGATATCGGCGCAGAACCTCGCGGATATCGCGCTCATCCTCGACGACGAGAACAGTGTCCACCTGATCATCATGACCCACCCAGCGGGCGATTCCGCCGCTCGAAGGTCCTGGCTGGCCGATCTCCACGCAATCTCCACACGGAGCGCACATCGCCTCCACCGGCGCGTCGGACGCTGGTACCGAGGCAGGGATCCGGATGGTCCGGGTCAGCGACCTCGGAGGACATCATGGGTCGAAACATGTTCATCGTCGGCGGCGTGGCCGCGACGGTCACGGCAGCAGCGGCGTTGCTCGCAGCGCCCGCAATCGCGTCGAGCACACTCGTTCAGGCCGGCAACTCCCACCACGGTCAAGGCCAGGGCAACGGGCAAGGCATGAGCGGTCCACAGGAGGGCAGCGCGATGGGTTCCGGGTCCGACAGGGGCTCTGGATCCGGCATGGGCTCCGGTGGGGGCCTGGACATCACCAACCTCGCCAGCGGAACCCTGACCGACCAGCAGAAGCAGACACTCGCGAGCATGGCGGAGGAGGAGAAGCTGGCCCACGACGTCTACGTGACACTGGCCGCCAAGTACCCAGACGACCAGCAGTTCGCCCACATCTCGAAGTCCGAGACCAAGCACCTGGAAGCGATCCGAGCGCTGCTGGCCCGCTATCAGCTCGCTGATCCCACCGCGGGTCAGGCCGAAGGAGCGTTCGCAACCGTCCGCTTCCAGGACCTCTACAACCAGCTCACCACGGGTGCCACCACAAGCGCCGCTGCGCTCCAGGCCGGCGTGACCATCGAGCAGACCGACATCGCCGACCTCGAGGCGGCCAAGGCCTCCGTCACCGCTCCCGACGTCAACTCCGTCTACTCGCACCTGATCACCGCCTCTCAGCACCACCTCAACGCCTTCGGCGGGTAGGCGGCGAGCCGCAGCCGGTGGCACACCGGGCACAGCCGCCCCGCCATCGGCCACAAATTGAGGTGGCCCCGACAAGGGGCCACCTCAATTTGGTGCCATGGAGCTTCCAATGGTCTACACCAGCATCAGCGCGGGGATCTGACGCTGCACCGTATGGAGCCGATCATCCTGTTGGCGGCTTTCCGGCCGGCGGCGCCGCCGTCACCCGCGGGGCGGCCGGAGGGCCTCGACCAGTTCGCGCGCGTCAGTGGTGGGCCGGTCGCAGACGAACCCGCGGCAGACGTAGGCGGTCGGTCGGCCCTCGACGGCCGGGCGGTCGTGCAACAGCGGCACCTCATCCGGCCCTGAGGTGGGGGTGCCGCGTGCGACCACCAGACCCGGCGACGTGGACATCAGCGCGACGCGCCACAGGTCCATGGTGTCCGCACCCGAGGACTCTCCGACCACCGCCACCTCCACCGGACCGGCGAGCAGCGCCGAGGCCGCCACCAGCCCCCAGCCAACGCCTCTGGGGGCACGATCGGCTAGCACCCCGACGACGCCGAGCGCCCGCTCGGCCCGGACGCGATACTCGTTCTCGCCGGTCAGGCCGGCGTAGGAGATCGCGGCGTTGGCGACGGCGAACCAGCCCGAGGGCTCAGCGTTGTCGAATGGATCGCGCGGGCGCTGGATCAGGGTCGGCGCATCGTCGGCGGTGTCGAAGAAGCCGCCCTGGCCGTCGTCGAAGCGGGCCAAGGCGACGTCGATCAGCTCTCCAGCTTGCTTGAGCCATTGGGCGTCGCCGGTGACCTGGTAAAGGGCCAGGAACCCCTCGGCGGTGTCGCCGTAGTCGTCGAGGACGCCCACGTTGTCGCCCGGGCGGCCGTCCCTGGAGGTACGCGTGAGCCGATTGGCCGCCCGCGCGCCCCAGTGGACCTCTACCAAGTAGTTCGCCGCGGCGACGGCGGCATCGATCCACTGCGGTTCGTCCAGCATGGCCCCGGCCTCCGCCAGTGCCGCGATCGCCAAGCCGTTCCAGGCCGCGACCACTTTGTCGTCGCGACCAGGCCGGGGCCGTGCGTAGCGAGCGGCGCGCAGGCGCGCGCGCACATCGTGCCAACGCTGAGGGTCGGCGGGGTCGGTGAGCAGTTGCAGGGTCGAGAGCCCGTGCTCGAACGTCCCAGCAGGCGTCACGCTGAGCAGTTGGGCCGCCCAGGCTCCGTCCTCGACGCCGAGGACCGTGCTGAGCTGTTCCGGGGTCCAGGCGTAGAACACGCCTTCGCCCTCGGAGGTGTCCGCGTCCAGCGATGCTGCGAAGGCACCCTCGTCGGTCTGGAGTTCAGCCACCAGGAACGTGGCGGTCTCGGCGGCGATGCGACGGCCCAGCGGTGAGCCCGTGAGCCGCCACCAGTGCAGGTACACGCGCAGCAGCAGTGCGTTGTCGTAGAGCATCTTCTCGAAGTGGGGAACCACCCAGTCGGCATCCACCGAGTACCGGGCGAACCCGCCGCCGAGCTGGTCGTACATGCCGCCACGAGCCATGGCCGCCAGAGTCACCTCTGCCATCTGCAGCGACGATCCGTCGCCGGTGAGCGCTTTGTGGCGCAGCAGGAACTCGAGCAGCATGGACGGCGGGAACTTGGGGGCGGCGCCAAAGCCGCCTCGCTGCGGGTCGAACTCCGCGGCCAGCGTGGCAACGGCCGTGTCTAGGTCGGCCAGGTTCGGCAGTCCGTCGCCCTGCGGAGCAGCGGGCGCCAGGGCCGCGGTGATGCTCGCGGCCGATCGCAGCACCTCGTCGCGGCGTTGCCGCCAGGCATCGCTGATCGCAGTCAGCAGCTGGCCGAAGGAGGGCATCCCGTGGCGCGGATGAGGTGGGAAGTAGGTGCCGGCGTAGAACGGCCGACGCTCGTGGTCGAGGAACACCGTCATCGGCCAGCCGCCACGGCCGGTCAGCCCTACCGTCGCGGCCATGTAGACCGAGTCGACGTCGGGGCGCTCCTCGCGGTCCACCTTGATGCTCACGAGCCGCTCGTTGAGCAGTTCGGCCAGGGCCGGGTCCTCGAAGGACTCATGCGCCATGACGTGGCACCAATGGCAGGCGGAGTAGCCGATGCTCAGGAACACCGGGACGTCGCGGCGCCGCGCCTCGTCGAACGCCTCGTCAGACCACTCCCACCAATCCACCGGGTTGTCCATGTGCTGCAGCAGGTAGGGGCTCGTGGCGGTAACGAGGCGATTGGCCATCTGAGGAGTATGGGGCCGCCGGGGCTGGCGCGCCGCCGGGCGCCGGGCGTCGCAATGTGTCGGACCTCGGCGGTATCAATGAAGCACGCGCCGGGCGCGACCCTCGCCTCGCCGTCAAGGAGGATGACGAACATGAGCAACGATCAGCCAGCCGACCAGGCGGACGAGGTCACGCAGAAGCCCCCGGTCTACTGGCCGGTGAACGACATGGGTGACGACGTGAGCTACCTGGACAACCTGTCCGATGAGGACGTGTCAACCCCGGAGTTCTACGCCAGACAGGTCGCCCTCGGCAACGTGGGCACCGACGAAGGGGACGAGGATCGGGCGCAGTAGTGCAAACCGTCGCCGGCCGAGGGAGCCGAGCGATCGCTCGGTTCAGGGGGCGAGTCGTCAGGGCCGTTCCCGGGCCCTCAGGCCGGGCAGCCCCCAGTCCCGTCAGCCGACGGAACCGCCCAGGGAACCCGCCGTCGGCAAGTGCCGCGCTGACTGCTGGCGCATGACGATGCTGACCAGATCAGCGGCGAGGAGCACCTCGTCCAAGATCGCCGTGGTCCGCGCCTTGGCCGTCGCCCTCTCCGCCTTGTCCGGGAATACGAGCTTGACGAACTTGGGCGGACCCAGCAGGTGCTTGTCGTGCGCGGTCGCCAGACCATCGGCCACAAGGCTGTCGAACACTTGGGGAATCGGCCGACCCATGTGGCCCGACAGCGCCTTCGCGGCGTATTCGTACTGACGATAGGAGTTCCCATCCTGATGAGCAACCACCGAGTCGAGCACCTGGTCAAGCAGCGCATCCCCGGTCTGTGTGGCGTCGACGACGGCGAACACCTCCTTGCCGAGCGCGGAACGATTCGCGCACTTGGGTCCGTTCCCTCTTGCTCGGCAGGCAGACCGCGCAGACGCCCCCACTACTCGTGACGATGAGCACCGTCTGGAGCAAGAACTCGTCGCATCAGGAGTCGGCCTCGTCCGGCGTTCGCCGTCGCTCCGGTCGGTGCCGTCGACGTGGATAGCACGATAGTGCCGACCGTCCGTAGTCCAGCGCGGCTGCGAAAGCGACCATCTAGAGCTCTGGCACAGGGTGGCGGTGAGTCGACTCGCAACTGCGGGCCAGCCGGGCGTCGTTGACGTCGGCCACTGCAACCAACAAGCCATGCTGCTGCAATCGCCATCCAACCCAGGTAGCGACGGGACTACTGCGAACGCTACCCAGCCTGGGACTGCTTCGCTGACGAGTCGACGTCGTCGGCCGGCTCGGCGCCGCCGTCCTCGGCTGACGTGCCGAGCGCGGCGTCCTCGGTGGGTGGCGTGGCGTGGTCGGCGTGGTCGGCGTGGTCGGTGTGCGCGCGGGGCAGGTGGCGGGTGGCGCGCAGGCTCCAGATCACGCTGACCCCGATGACCAGTACGACGACGGCGAGGCTGGTCAG
>JBIRBF010000034.1:0-18426 GCA_044326505.1 Candidatus Nanopelagicales bacterium
GCCAAACCGCCGAACACCACCGAGTGGACAGCTCCGATCCGCGCGCAGGCGAGCATTGCGATCAAGGCCTGCGGGATCATCGGCATGTAGACCACGACTCGGTCGCCCTTCTCAACCCCCAAAGCGCGCAATGCCCCGGCGAAGGCCGCGACGTGGCCGAGCAGTTCGGCGTAGGTGTAGGTGCGGTGCGCGCCCGCGACAGGGCTGTCGTAGATGAGGGCGGCGCGTTCGCCGTGGCCCGCGATCACGTGGCGGTCCAGCGCGTTGTAGCAAGTGTTGAGGGTGCCGTCGCTGAACCACCGGTAGAAGGGGGCGTCCGAGCCGTCGCAACCGATAGTGGGCTTGCGGATCCAGTCGACCGCCGCTGCGGCATCGAGCCAGAAGCCGTCGGGATCGGCCAGGCTGCGCTCGTACTCGGCGTCGTAGCGCTCGCGGGCGTCGGTCATGGCTCGGCACTCCGTTCCGCGCCACGTGCGGCGCTGGCTGGGGTTGGCTCAATCTAGGGCCGGGGTCACAGCCGCCGCGCGGTGGCGCGGTGAGCGCCGTCGATCCTGCGCCAAGCGGTCGGCGGAGTGCGCCGGACGGCGCGCGGCACGGGCCGGATACGGGATTCTGGGCGGGCTCTGGGACTGCGGGCGTCAGCTAACTGGTGCTGGCGACCTCGTCTTCAGGGGCGCGGGCGAACACCCCGGCCTCCTGCCTGCGCCGGATGACGAAGAACAGCAGCGCTGCCAGCAGCGTCACGGCGCCGCCGACCCAGCCCTGTGCTTGGAACCCCTCCATGTAGGCCACGCGCTGCATGTCGTCGATCTGATCGACTTCCTCGACAGGCACGGCGAATTGCGAGGAAGCCTCCTCCGACGTGGCGCCGCCGCGCATGTCCTTGGCCACCGACGTCACCGTTGTGGGATCCATTCCCGACGCGACGGCCTGGTCGTGCAGCGACGACCCGGCGGCGCCGAACACCACCGCTGTCATCAGGGCTACGCCGACCGCCGAGCCCAGATTGCTGGCTGCGCTGCGGTAGGACGCTGCGCTGCCGGCCTCGGCCGCGGGGGCCAGGTTCATTATCGCGTTGGTGAGCGCGACGCCCGCGCCGATTGCGGCCGAGGCGTAGACGCACATGATCAGCATCGCGACCCAGATCGGGGTGTCGAGCTGCATCTGGGCACTAGCCAAGAGCCCGAGTGCCGTCACCGCCAGGAGCACGGTGCCCGTGAGAGTGATTCCTCGGCGCTGCAGCAGTCGGCCGGCGAGCGCCGCCCCGCCGATCGTGAAGATCTGCGACGGCACCATCGCCAAGGCGACTTGCATGGTGGTCAGCCCGTAGATGTATTGCAGCCCCAGGGTCATGTAGAACCACAGATTGGCCAGCAGGGTCAGGATGAGCACGATCAGGAGCAGCACCAGCCCGCCGTGCCTCAAAGGTGCCAGCGATAGCGACGGCTTCGTCATCCGGCGCATGGCGATGACGAGGGCCAGCAGAGCGCCCAGCGCTACGCCGAGGCTGATGAATGCGCGAGAAGTCCAGCCATCGTTGGGGACCAGCGTGATGAGTTGCGCCAACGCCGCCAGCATAAGCCCGGCCAGCGCCGGGGTGACCAGTTCGCCGCTGGACTCCCCAGCCTTGTCGGCAGGCAGCATGCGCCTCATCGCCAGCGTGCCGACCGCTCCGCTCACGGCCCAGACCACGGCCACCCAGCGCCAGCTGGTGTTGTCGATCAGTACCGCGGCCAGGATCGGCATCACAAGGAAGGCGATGGGACTGACCGCCGAGAACGTGGCGAACGCAGTGGCCCTGCCGTCCGGATCGGAGATCTTGGCGCTCATATACGCCAGGCCAACCACGAACACTGCGGACTTGCCGATGCTGGCCAGCAGCAGGCCGAGCGTGGCCACTTGCATGACCGGCGCGACTGCGATGATGACGGATCCCACCGTGTAGAGAACCCCGCAGACGACCATCACCCGCCTCGCGCCGACACGCGTGCCGATCACACCGGCCACGAAGATGACCAGCAACGCCCCGATGGAGGGGATCTGCCGCGCCATGTCGGTCTGATTGTCGCTGGCGTTCAGGCCCTGCAGCATGTCGGCGATGACGTAGTTGTAGCTGGCAGTCAGCGTGAGGAGCGCTACTGCTCCAACAGCGACCGCGGCCACCACGTTGCGCTGCTCCGGCGCGAGGCCGCCGGCCATCTTGAGGGGGTTGAGCACCCGCCCAGGCTAGTGGCGTGCGCTGTGCGGCGGCAGCCTGCCGTCGCGCGCTGCCCGACATCGACCGGGTCGTCGGATCAGCCGGCCTCGTTCTCGTCGTCCTCGTGGCGGTGCACCTCGCCGCCCTGCGTGCGACTGCGGTAGCCCCGGGAGCTACGGGTAACGGATGAGCGCATGCGCCGCAACAGGTAGGAGTCGTCGTGACCGACGGCCGAACGCGGGTCCCTGCGGAGCTGCACCTGGTCCCGCTTGAGCATCCCGAGGGTCCTGTCGATCCAGTCAGCCTCCTCGGCCAGGAACGCGCTGGCAGCGACGTCGTCATCGCTGAAGCGGGACCGGGCCCGCTGCAACTCTGCCTGCGCGGCCTCGTAGTCGCCTTGGCGAAGCGCATGCTCCGCGGCGCGCTTGCTCTCCTGCGCCTCGATCAGCAGTGTCTCGCGGGTCACCTCGGGTTCGGGAACCCGCCCGGCGGCGACGTCGCCGGGGACCACGTTGATCGACACAGGCACCTTGACCGTGTGCGCGGTGAGGGCCGGCAGCTCCACGTAGGTAAGGGCGATCGAGGCGATCTGGGCGAGGCCGAGCGACGCAAGCGCCGGCACGTGGAAGGTGAGCAGGATGCGGCGACTCTCGCCGGCGTAGAAGTCGCCCAACTCGATCATGACCCCGTCCGCCGTGATGCTGAGCGGCAGGTCGTTGAGCAGGCTCATGGTCGCCACGTCGGCGGTCGGGTCGACCATGAGCGTCGCTGCCTGGACCGCCTTGCTGAGAAGACCCTCGACCTCACCGGCCACTGCCGCGATGGCGTCGTCGGGGCCCTGGGCGAACGAGTGGTTGCCCAAGCCACCGGTGGCGAGTTCGGCCAGGATGGCCTCGTCGTAGCCGACCCCGATCCCGATGGTGGATGTGGTGATGAGCTTGTCGGCATGGTTCTGCGCGAGCGCGCGCAGTCGGTGCGGATCGCTCTCGCCGACGTTGGCGTGGCCGTCGGAGAGCAGCAGGAGCGTCGCGCCGGTCGGCCCAGCGGCTCGCTTTGCCTCCTGCAAGCCGCGCAGGTAGCCCGCGCACAGGTCGGTCGAACCGCCGGCGGCGATAGCGGCGATCAGCCGCCGAAGTTCGTCGCGGCCACTGGCGCCGACCGGACCGGCGGGGACGACGACCTGCGCCTGGTGGTCGAAGGTCACCAGGCCGAACTGGTCGCGGTCGTCCAGTCGAGCCACCAGGTCCGCCAGAGCTCGCTTGGCTGCCTCCAGTCGCTCGCCACCCATCGAGCCTGAACGGTCGAGAACCACGATGGTGGTGTGTGCGGGGCGCTCGGCCCCATCATCGGAGACCTTCGGAGCTTCGAGTTCGAGCATGACCGTGACGGTGTCGTCGGTCTCGAGGGCGAGGACGTCGAAGTCGAGGTGGGCGTTGAGATGCACGGGGCATCCTTTCCGTTCATGGTGGCTGGGGTGCTGGGGTGCTGGGGTGCCTGGGCCGGTCCCATCAAGTGTGGGACATGGGTCCGACACAATCGCCCGTCGGCGATCCTGGGGCATGCCCCTGCTCGGGCATTGCCCGTGAAGCTCGGCCCGTTGGCTGGGAGTCTGGGGCCATGACGACTACTCCCTTCATGATGTTCCAGGGTGATGCCGAGCCATGGCTGGAGCTCGTACTCTCGGCATTGCCCGACTCCCGGCTGGTCTCCTTGGAGCGGCGCGAGATCGACGCTGACGGTTCCGCCGGCGGAGTGGCGATGGCATTCATCGAGGTCGACGGACTGCTCGTGCGGGTCCTCGACAGTCCCGTCGAGCACGCATTCACCTTCACGCCGGCGTCCTCGTTCTTCGTGGACGTCGGTGACGTTGTGGATCACGCTCGCATCCACGCGGCCCTGTCCGACGGCGGAGCTGTGCTCATGGAGCCCGCCGACTACGGATTTGGCACATGGTTCTCGTGGGTGCAGGACCGCTACGGCGTGAGCTGGCAGCTCAACGTGGCATGACGGGAGGGCTCGACAACCCCGACGTCGACGCCCTGTTACCGCGCTGGGCGGGCAACCGCCGGCAACCTCCGACAAGCTTCGGCCGTGAGTGAAGCGACGCCGGAGGCGCTGCCCCCGGGGCTGTACGAGGAGGTCCTGACTCCGCGCCTCGCCCGACTGCTCACTGCCGCGCACGCGTTGCAGGCGACAGGCGAGCGGGTGGAAGACCTGCCTGAAGCAGAGGCCGCCGACCGGCTGGCGCTCCACCTCTCGAACCTCGTCGAGCGCACCATCGAGTCGCTACCGCCGGACCTGCGGGTGGAGCGCGGCAGTGCGCTCATCCGTAGCATCGGGGCGAGTCTGGCGGAACTGGCTCCCCGGGTCGGGGTGGACGAGGAGATTCCTGCGGGCGACGCTCGCATGCTGCGCGCGGTGCTGACGCGCGGGATGGACGGGAAGCCGCTCGAGATTGCGCAGCCGGAGATCCCCCTGCTCGACACGACGCTGCTCACGAATGCCCCCACCGAGCCATCGCTGTCCCGGGCGATCATGAGCGAGATCGCCTCGGCCGACAGCGTCGATGCGATCATCGCCTTCATCCGGTTCAGCGGCATCCGACCTCTGCTGGGCGCCCTCGAGGCTCATACGAACGCTGGTAAGCCGCTGCGGATCTTGACCACGACCTTCACCAACAGCACCCAGCCGGAGGCGCTGGAGGCCCTGGCACGGATTGGAGCCCAGATCCGGGTGTCCTACGACACCGGGTCGAGCCGGCTGCATGCCAAGTCCTGGCTGTTCGGCCGCACGTCGGGGGCATCGACCGGCTACGTCGGCTCGTCCAACCTGAGTCATGCGGGGCAGGTGGTGGGCCAAGAGTGGAACGTCCGGCTCAGCGCGCGCCGCAATCCGGGGGCCATGCGGAAACTGGCCGCCGCTTTCGAGGGCTCCTGGGAGAACGGCGACTTCGTCGGCTACCAGCCTGACGAGTTCCGCAGTGCCGTGCGCCGGGCCGAGGACCTCGACGAGTCGGCGCTCATCCTGCCCATGCATGAGCTCAGACTCGAGCCTTTCCAGGAGCGTCTGCTGGAGCAGATCGAGTCGGCGCGTCGCAGGGGCAGGCACCGCAACCTTCTGGTCGCGGCCACCGGGACGGGAAAGACCGTCATGGCGGCAGTCGACTACGCCCGTCTGCGGCAGCGGCTCGACCGGTCGAGGCTGTTGTTCGTCGCTCACCGAGAGGAAATCCTGGACCAAGCCCGGTCCACGTTCAGGTTCGCACTGCGCGAGCCGTCCTTCGGCGAGAAGTGGGTCGGGGGCCGCACGCCGTCGGACTTCCAGCACGTTTTCGCGTCGATTCAGAGCCTCTCGACCTCCGGCATCGATCACATCGACCCGCAGGCTTTCGACGTCGTGATCATCGACGAGTTCCACCACGCGGCCGCGAACTCCTACACGAAGCTTCTCGAACATGTGCGCCCGCAGGAGTTGCTAGGCCTGACGGCAACGCCGGAAAGAGCCGACGGGCAATCGATCCTGCATTGGTTCGATGATCGGATCACCGCCGAACTCAGACTCTGGGACGCCATCGACCAGCAGCGGCTCGTCCCGTTCCACTACTTCGGCATCCACGACGGCCTGGATCTCAAAGCGGTGCCCTGGCGACGGGGCATCGGCTACGACCTGGCCGGGCTGTCGAGCGTCTACACGTCCAACGACGCCTGGGTGCGCACCGTCATCAAGCAGCTGCGCGACTACGTCGGCGACGTGCATTCCATGCGCGCTCTTGGCTTCTGCGTGAGCGTCGCCCACGCGAGGTTCATGGCGCAGAGGTTCGCAGCGGCGGGCATCTCGGCTGTGGCCGTGACCGGGGAGACGCCCGAGGACGAGCGTCGGGAGGCATTGGCGCGACTGCGCGACGGCAAGGTCAATGTGGTGTTCAGCGTCGACCTGTTCAACGAGGGCGTGGATGTGCCTGCCGTCGACACGGTCCTCATGCTGCGACCCACGCAGAGTGCCACGATCTTCCTGCAGCAACTCGGCCGGGGTTTGCGCCGCGCTCGCGGCAAGTCGGTGTGCACGGTGCTCGACTTCATCGGCCAGCACCGCAGGGAGTTCAGGTTCGATGTGCGCTACCGGGCGCTGCTGCGCGTCTCTCGGGGCGATCTGGTCGAGGGCGTCAAGTCCGGCTTCCCCTTCCTGCCATCGGGTTGCTCCTTCCAACTGGACCGCGTCGCGCAGAAGGTCGTGCTGGAAAGTATTCGGCAGGCGATTCCTTCCACCTGGCCCCAGCGCGTCGTCGAACTACGCAAACACGCGGCCGACGGGTATCTGCCCACGCTGGCGGCATTTCTGCACGAGACGGGGCTTGACCTCGATGATGTCTACGCCAACGGCCGCAGCTGGTCGGACCTGCTGGCGGCCGCGGATCTTCCGACGGCACCGGAAGGGCCATTCGAGAAGCAGCTCCGGCGCGCGATCGGACGAATGCTGCACGTCGACGACGAGGAGCGGATCGACGCCTACCGGGCGTTCCTGGACGTTGGCGGGGTGCCGATGGTGGAAGGGGAGCGTGATCGGCGACTGCTGCGCATGTTCGTTGTGAGCCTCGCGGGCCAGGTGCTGGGGGAGCGCGACCTCGATCAGGGGGCGCAATTGCTGTGGCAGCACCCTCAGGTCCTGCGAGAACTGGCCGAGCTGCTGCCGATCCTCAGCGAGCGCCACGATCATCTCCACGCCGACCTGCCCGGTCGGCCGCTCTGCCCGCTGCAGATCCACGCCCGGTACACCAGGGAGGAGATCCTCGCCGCAATGGGCCAAGGTGGCCTGGCCAAGGTGCCGACGTGGCGCGAAGGGGTCCGATGGGCCGCAGACGAGCGGGCCGACCTGTTCCTGGTGACGCTGAACAAGTCGGCGGGGAGCTTCTCCCCTACGACGCAGTACCGCGACTACGCCATCAGTCCGACCCTGTTTCACTGGGAGAGCCAGTCCACGACCCCCGCCGGCTCACCCACCGGCCTGCGCTACCGACGCCACGAGGCGGAGGGCTCGGACATCCTTCTGTTTGCCCGCATGACGAACGCCAGCTCGGATCGGGCCTTCTGGTTCCTCGGCCCGGCGCGCTACGTCAAGCACGAGGGGGAGCGGCCCATGGCTATCACTTGGCGCCTCGACATCGCCTTGCCCGGTGACCTCTACGCCGACTTCTCCGCCGCCGCTGTCGCCTGATCGGCATCCCATATTCGGCACCGAGGACTCGAGCCGGGCACACCAGGCGCCACCGAGTCGCGGCGGCGGGTTGGCGCCAGGGGGCAGGATGGTCTCCATGGAGCTCTCCCGAATCGTCTCGGCCGTAGCGGCCGTCGTACTGGTCGTCGTCTATGCAGTCGGCTCGGGGGTCTGGGTTTCCGGCGGCCAGCAGTTCTACGAAGCGTTGGAGCGCCCTGCCTGGCAGCCGCCGGACATCGTGTTCGGGCTCATCTGGCCTTACAACTTCATCGTGCTCGCTGCCGCCGGCGTCGTCGTTGCGCTCTCGGGCAGTGGCGCGGCGCGGGGCTGGTGGCTGGGCCTGACCGCGTTGAGCGTCTGTGCGGCGCTGAGCTGGGCCTGGCTGTTCTACGTCGGGCACGCGCTCTGGCCGGCGGCGGTGGCGCTGTTGATCGCCACCCTGCTGACTGTTCCGATCGTGATTATCACCTGGCGGGTGGCCTGGGTGCCGGGCGTGTTGCTCGTGCCATACGCCTTGTGGCTGGCGACGGCCACATCGCTCGCAGTCGGCTACTCGCTGAACAACACTGCCTAGTCAAGCGCCGAAAGTCCTTGGGAGGCAACACGCATCAGTTCCGGGGGTATGGCGGGTCGGAGCGCGCCTACAGGGCTAGCCTGAACCAAACGGAGAGCATGCAAGTGCGCACTCCTAGTAGCCCATAACACCGGAAACCCCTCGTGGGCAAAGGTCACATCATGTCCACCGATTCGGCAGCCGCCGCAGCCTCGGCCGCGAGCACCACAAATCCCGGGAAGCCCAGCAAGGGCGTCAAGATCATCGGGATCATCATCATTGTCGGAGGCGCCATCCTGGCGATCGCCGGCGTCAGCACCTGGTTCACCGTTCAGAGTCAACTCAAGGCCGAGAAGATCGTCGTGGCCGAGGACGCCTCGATGTTCGCCGGCAAACCGGTCGCCGGGCCGTTCACCGCCTACGCCGAGGCCCAAATCATCAACGAGCACGCCATGAAGTCCAGCGGCGACAAGACCTACGCCGAGCTTCCCAAGGACGACCCCAAGCGCCAGACGGTCATGACGGCGTCCTTCCTGCGGGCCTCGCTGGTCACCTCCGTCGTCTCGTTCGGGATCGCGGCGATGGCCATGGGCCTCGGCGTGCTCTTCGTCCTGGTGGGCGTTGCCCTGACGATGGTGGGCAAGCAGCGCACCTAGGTGAGGCGCCTTTCGGGCCGGGGGGCGTGGGCATCGCGACATATGCCGACTGCACATCAGGGTGAGCGATTCGCGGCCTGTGGAGCCCTGAATCGATCACTCCCATGCGCTTCAGAGCCCTCCATGCGCCTGGAGGTAGGGGACGAAACTCCCTAGTCCCCCTGGCCGAGGTCGCTTAGCGTGGAAGGTGGTGCAGCCTTGAGGAGGTGGTCCGCATGCCGACTTGGGCGATTGTCCTGATCGTGGCCGCCGTGGTCCTGGTGTTGCTCGGTCTGTCGATCCGGATCGTTCAGCAGTACGAGCTCGGTGTGGTGTTCCGGCTGGGCAAGGTGATCGGCGAGCGACAGCCGGGTCCGCACATCATCATCCCCATCGTCGATCACCTGGAGCACGTGTCCCTGCGCATCGTGACTATGCCGATCCAGTCGCAGGGGATCATCACCCGCGACAACGTGTCCGTGGACATCGCGGCGGTGGCCTACTACCGGGTGGTTGATGCGACGAAATCGCTGATCGCCATCGAGAGCGTGCAGGAGGCAATCGGGCAGATCGCCCAGACGACGATGCGGTCTGTGATCGGTCAGCACACCCTCGACGAGACCCTGGCTGAGACCGAGCGGATCAACGATGCGATTCGGGGCATCCTGGATGTGCACCAAGTTGACTGGGGCGTGCAGATCCTGATTGTCGAACTCAAGGACATCCAACTACCTGTGGGGATGAAGCGCGCGATGGCGCGCGAGGCGGAAGCCGAGCGGGAGAAGAGGGCCAAGGTGATCGCCGCACAGGGCGAGGCGATGGCGGCGGACTCGCTCGCCGCGGCTTCGGACGTGATGATGGCTCATCCGCTGGCACTGCAGCTGCGCAATCTGCAGACGCTGGTCGAGCTCGGCGTAGACAAGAACACCACGGTCGTGTTCCCGGCCCCTCTGATGAGCACGATCACGGACTTGGGCGCCTTTCTGGACCGTGAGGCACGCGCGGCCCAGGCGCCGACGGGCGAGGGCACCGCGACAGTCGACCTTCGCGCCGTGCAGGCTTCGCTGCCCAAGCCCACGCCGCACTGACCGACATTCGGCCGTGGAGCCCGCTTGGCTAGCCTGGGCGGTGCGCCCCCACAGAGGACTTCCATGAATCCCGACAAAGACTCCGACCTGCTCCTCGATCCCTACGACCCAGTCGGGTGCTACACCCCGCTGGGCTCGGACGTGCAGGCAGACGGCACCGTCTTTGAGCAATTTGCCGCGACTGCCTTCGCGGCCAGCGGTTGGGGACCCGACATGCAGCACGGCGGACCCGTGTCGGCCCTGATGACCCGAGCCATGGAGCGCTGCGCCCCGGCACCGGACATGCGGCTGAGCCGCATCGCGGTCGAGATCCTGGGCGCCATCCCTGTATCCGAAGTGCGCGTGTCGGCGCGAGTCGCGCGACCAGGCAGGCGGATCGCAATGCTCGAGGCGGAGCTGTCGGCGCTCATGCGTGATGGGACCTGGCGGCAAGTTGCGGTGGCGCGGGCCTGGCGCCTGGCGACGTCTCCGACTGCAGACATCGTGCATCGAGCTGACGGAGCAGGATCGAATGCGGAGATCGATGACCTGCCGCGGGTCGACCTTCCGGAGATCTGGCGCGTGGGCTTCGTCCGGGCGCTTGACTGGCGGTTCGAGGCCCCAGCAACAGGGGACGCGACTGGCCCCACCACTGCGTGGATCCGCCTCACGCGGCCGCTCGTCGCCGGCGAGAAGCCGACGCCGTTGGAGCAGGCCGTCGCCATCGCGGACACGGCCAATGGCGTCGGCTCGCGCATCGACGCCTTCGCATTCACCTACCTCAACACCGACCTGACGATTCACCTCTTCGACGCCCCCGACGGCGGCTGGCTCGGCCTGCGCGCCCAGAGTCCGGTGGGTCCCGATGGTCTGGGAATGAGCTCGGCGGCCATGCTAAATCCAGCCGGGCCGATCGGGCGTGTTGCTCAGAGCCTGCTGATCCAACGACGCCGCACCAGCTAGATCGTCGGACTCACAACCGCATCGGGCGTCGAGCTGCCCAACATGGCTGCCGGGCCGAGTGTGCGGTAGGCGCTGCGAGCAACAAACAGGCACAGCACGATCGACGGGATCTCGCCCACGAGCAGGTAGAACACCGCCTGCTGGAACGCCACCCCCGGCGCTGCGCCTACGACGTTGGCGAATGCGTCGCACATGAGCAACGTGGCCGCGATGACGCTGAACACCAGCGCCGAGCGCGCATGCCCGCGCAAGGACGCGATTCCGGCCCCGATCAGTCCGACGCTCTCGCCGGTATCGAGGATCACGACGATGGCCCGCGCACGCGATACCCAGCCCGTCGTCTCAGGGTCGGCGGCTTGCGCCAGGGCATGGCCTGCGAAGGCCAGGGCCACCAGGCCCAGCACCACGGCGGCCACCACGATCGCGCGCCGACGGGTGTCTCCGCGCCCGCGCAGCAGGTAGTTCGCGGCCATCACCCCGGCGATGGTGCCTGGTACGGCCATGAGCAGGAACAGCGAGTAGCCCGTGAAGTCACTGGCCGACAGCCCCGGCGTGAGGGTCATCGAAACGCCCAGGTAGAGCGTGAGGGTGGCAGAGCCGACGGCCAGCGCGGCCCCCACCGGGTGACGGCGCCACAGCGCCCACGCCGCCCAGGCGCACAGCGCGGCTCCGCCGAAGCCGAGGCCCAGCGCAGCGAAGCGCAGATGGTTCGCCTCAACCGTTGTCAACTGCGTGAACGCCAGGTAGATGACCCACGGCACCTCCATGAGTCCGAAGAGCAGAACCAGCCAACTGACGACCTTGTTCGCAACTGGACTCGCGTGTGCGGCCGACGATTCACCCATGGGAGCCAGTCTGCTGCAGTGGTGTGGTGTTGCCCGCAGTCGCATGGCCCTAGCGAGGGGCGCGCGCGGCCCGGCGCCAACCGATCACGTGCCGTGAAGGTGCAGAGGTCCGTTCGGGCGAAAAGGACGACCCGAATAGTGATCTACGTCACCCAAACGGAGGGTCATCCAAGAACTGCGGAGGGTGGCGGACGCACGATGGGGGAAGGCGGGCTCATGAGTCTGCGTTGAGGTCGCCTCAGCGTCCACTGCCAGACAGGCATTGGGTCGTGGAGGGAGTCGACATGGGCACGGTTCAGTCGTCCCGAGTTGCTAGGGGGCAGCGACGTACCGGTCCGATCCACTGGCGGGCCCTGTGGATCTGGCTGGTGGGGTTCGCGGCCGTAGTGGGTCTCGTCATCGTGGGACAGGCCGGTGGCGCGGCGCGATCGGACGCCCTAGGAATCGTTCCCCAGACGACTCCCACAGGGTTCGAGCCGTCCGACGTGGCAATCGCACCCAACGGTTCGTTCGCGTTGGTGCCGAATTACGCAGGCGGCAAGGTCCAGCGCATCCGGACCTCCGACAACACGGTGATCGCTGAGATCCCGGTGACCTTCGTGTACGGGGTGGCTATCTCCCCGGACTCGTCCTTCGCCTACCTGGCTCGGCCCGCCCACGATCAAATCCAGCGAGTACGGCTCTCCGACAACACGGTTGTCGCGACGATCACCGTCGGGGATTCGCCGTATAGCGTCGTCATGTCGCCGGACGGTACGTTCGCGCTGGCGATGAATCTCATCGGTCAGACCATCTCGCGCATCCGGACAAGCGACAACGCTGTGGTTGCGACGATGCCGATGTCCAGCCGGTCCTCCAACCTGGCCATCTCCCCAGATGCGTCTTTCGCGTATCTGACCCTTGGGAACGAGGCGAAGCTGGCCCGCTATCGACTCAGCGACAACACGTTGGTCGGCACCTTTCCGCTCGGCATCAACACGGGTTCGGTTGCCTTCACCCCCGACGGATCGTTCGCCTACCTCGGTGACATCAAGGCGAAGGCCGTCTACAAGGTGCGAACCTCGGACAACAGCCTCGTGGCCACGATTCCCGTGCCGTATTTCACTGGCGATATCGCGGTGGCGCCGAACGGCTTGTTCGCCTATGTCACGCTGCCGGGCGTCCACAAGGTCGTTCGAATCCGCACGTCGGACGACACAGTCTCGGCCACGCTTGGGTTCTACGGATCGCCGGACGCGGTGGATATCGCGCCGAACTCGACCTTCGCGTACGTGGCCGCCTATCTGGGGGACACCCTGTTCCGGCTGGAGGCGCCCCAGGCTCCCAGCGGATTGGCCTCCACACCGAGTCACGGCCAGGTCTCTGTCGCGTTCGCGCTCGCCGGCAACGATGTGCCCACAACCCTGGAGTACTCGCTCGACGGCGGCACTACCTGGGTGCCCCGCAGCCCGGAATCGTTGACGTCCCCCATCGTCATCACCGGACTGACCGATGGGACGGCGTATCCCTTGCGCCTGCGGGCGTCGAACGCACTCGGCGTCGGGTCGGCCAGCGCGACGCTCACGGTCACGCCCGGAGTGCTGCCCGGAGCGCCAAACCTGGGCGACGTGGTCCCGACGGCCGACGGCTTCACCGCCACGTTCAGTCCGCCCGACGACCTGGGCAGCCCCGCGCTCACGAACTACCAGTACAGCCTCGACGGCGGCACCACCTGGACCACGCGGAGCCCTGCCTCGACGACCTCACCGCTGAGGATTGGATCGCTGGCCAGGGGAACACGCGTCAACTTCGCCCTCCGCGCGGTCAACGCGGTGAACGCCGGTCCCGCCTCGGCGGTCGTCAAGGTCACGGTTGGCACGATCGGCGTGGGCCATCAACCAGCAGGCATGGCAATCGCGCCGGATGCGAAGTATGCCTACGTGACGAACGTTCCGGACGGGACGATCTCCCGCGTACGCACGTCCGATGATGCCGTCGTGGCCACGATCGGCGTGGGCGCGGCACCAGTTGCGGTGGCGATCGCGCCCAACGGCCTGTTCGCCTACGTCGCCAATCGTGACAGCGACACGGTCTCGGTTGTGCAGCCCTCGACTGGAACAGTCATCGCCACCATCAGCGTGGGGGACGGCCCGTTCGGCGTAGACATCTCGCCGGACAGCACCTTCGCCTACGTAGTCAATCGCTTCGCCGGAACCGTGTCCCGCATCTCCACGGCGACTCACACGGTCACCGCGACCTTCGCGGTGGGCACCTGGCCGGCGGATGTGCAGTTCAAGCCGTCGGGCTCACTGGCCTACGTGTCGAACGGCTGGAATCAGACTGTTGTCGAGCTGAACACGACCACCAACGCCGTAGTGCGCACGTTCACCGTCGGAACGCCTCCCGTGGTGGGTGACCCCTTCACCGGAGGCCCGTACCGGCTGGCCGTCAACGGGAGTTACCTCTACGTCACCAATGAGGGCTTCAACACGCTCACCCGGGTTGACCTCAGCGACGGCAGCAAGCTTCAAAAGGTGCTGCCCGCACAACCGCGCGGAGTAGCGGTGAGCCCGAGCGGAACCGAGGTGCTGGTTGCCAATAGCAGCGGAAACTCGGTGTGGCGCCTGCAGACGTCAGACCTGACGGTGACGGCGACCGCGCCGGTCGGCTTCGGTCCTGGGGGCATTGACTACGCCTCGGCGGGGGGATTCGCCTACGTTGCCAACGGCGTCGAGTCGAGCATCTCGAGGCTGGGCACGGCTAGTGCGCCCACGGCCCTCGTGGTGACCCCAGGCAATGCATCGGGATCGGTGGCTTTCGCCGCGCCTGCCTCCGACGGGGGTTCGGCCATCACCAACTACAAGTACGCAGTGTCCAGCACCAACGGTGCTTCGTGGGGTGGCTGGACCGCACTGTCCCCGCTGGACGCGACAGCGCCTGTGACGATTCCTGGCCTGGTCAACGGCACGTCGTACCTGGTGAAGCTCCTTGCGGTGAACGCTGCCGGGGACGGTCCCGAGTCTGCTGCGTCGGCCGCCTTCATCCCGCGCACTGTGCCGAGTGCGCCCACCATTCAAAGCGTGACGGGCGGGGTCCGCCAGCTCAACGTCGGGTTCGCCGCGCCGGCCTCCAACGGCGGCTCGGCGATCACCAACTACGAGTACTCGGTCAACAGCGGTGCCTGGACGGCTTTGAACCCGCCGGTCGCCTCCGGGAGCAGCTTCGTCATCACCGGTCTGGGCGACGGGATGCTGGTCGCTCTGCGGATTCGCGCCGTCAACGCCGCCGGCGCTGGACCGGAGTCCAACACTTACACCACGGGGACTCTGCCGCTGCCGGCGGCGCCCACGGCCGTGGTCGCGGCGCCGGGCAACGGCCGGGCCGACGTGACCTTCACGGATCCGGTGAATCCGGTGTCGCCGGTGACCAACTACAAGTACGCGCTGTCGGCCAACGCCGGCGCCTTCGGGCCCTGGACGGCGCTATCGCCGGCGGACGCGACGTCGCCGGTCGCCATCCTTGGGCTCACCAATGGCACGACGTACACGGTCAAGTTGCGCGCTGTGAACCAGGTCGGCGACGGGTCGGAGTCCGTCGCGTCGGCGCCGTTCGTGCCGCGCACCGTGGCCAGCGCGCCGGCCATCACCGGTGTGACGCCGGGGGAGGCATCGGTGGCCGTGGCCTTCACCGCCCCGGTTTCGAACGGCGGCTCGGCCATCACCAACAACAAGTACGCGCTGGCTGCGAACGGGGGCGCTTTCGGGTCGTGGGTCGCGCTGTCGCCAGCGGACGGTGCCTCGCCCGTGACCATCGCGGGCCTCGCCAATGGCACGCCGTACACGGTCAAGCTGCGAGCTGTGAATGCGGCAGGTGATGGTGCGGAGTCGGGCGCGTCGGCGTCGTTCGTGCCGAGAACGGTGCCCGGAGCGCCGACGATCCTGAGCCTCACCGCTGGTGTGCGCCAAATCTCGGTGGCATTCTCGGTGCCGGCTTCAAATGGGGGTGCCGCCATCAGCGGCTACGAGTACTCGCTGGATGGCGGCCCATGGACCGCCACGAGCCCGGCCACGACAGCGAGCCCCCTGGTCATCTCCGGCCTTGGCAACGGCGTCGGCGCCTCAGTGCGGCTCCGCGCGGTCAATGCGGCAGGTCCGGGGACGCCGTCGTCGCCCGGCCCCGGGCAGACGCTCTCACTGCTAGCCGCACCGACAGGGCTGACTGCAGTGCCTGGGGACGGTGAGGCGTCCCTCATGTTCGCTGCGCCCTACGTGCCGCCGCAGGCCCCGGTGACCAACTACAAGTATGCCGTGTCCACCGACGGCGGCGCGACGTACGGAGCGTGGACAGCTCTGGCCCCGGCGGCGACCAACTCGCCCATAACCGTGCCCGGTCTGACGAACTGGACATCGCACCTCGTCAAGTTGCGGGCCGTGAACGCAGTGGGTGACGGCGCGGAGTCGAGTCCGGTGTCCGTGACGCCGGAGCCTGTGGGGATGGTCTTCTCGGCCGTCGCGCCAGCACGGGTGCTCGACACCCGGGTCACTTCAGGTGGCACGGGTCCCATCCAGCCGGGGGAAACCGGAATGCGAGTGATGTCGGTCGCGGCGACGCAGGCCGGCGGGTTGCCGGTGGTGCCGGCGGGCGCGACCGCAGTGGTCGTCAACGTGACGGTCCCCAATCCCGCTGGTGCAGGGCATGTGCGCCTAATGCCCGGCGACGCCGCCACCCTGTCGTCCGCCTCGGCGCTGAACTTCCGGGCGGGGGAGACGATCGCAAACGGCATCACCACGCGCATCGCCGAGGACCGCACGGTGAAGGTGTACACCTCGGCATCGGCCGACGTCATCCTGGACGTGGTGGGGTACTTCGTTCCCGAGGTCCAGTCCGCCGCTGCGCTCGCCGCGATGGACGGAGCTGAGGTGCAGGCCGTGCCCGGGTCGGGTGGGAGGTTCACCCCGATCGACCCGGTACGCGTCTACGACACGGGGGCCGACCCGCAGGGCCCGTTGGCCGCGGGAGTGTCGAGGTTCGTGTCGACGGCGACCACGCAGGACGGTAGGAACCCCGTGGTTCCAGCGGGTGCGACGGCGGTCGCGTACAACCTCACGGTGGTGCGTCCGGAGGTTGGGGGGCACCTGCGCGTCATGCCCGGCGACGTCGAGTCATCACCGGCGTCGGCGATCAACTGGACCCGCCGCGGGGATGTCATCGCCAACGGATTGACTGTGCAACTTGATGCCCAGCAGCGCATTCGGGTGTTCAACGCCGCAGCCGAGTCGGTGCCCTTCCTAGTGGACGTGGTCGGCTACTACTCCTCGTCCGGGGCGCTGTTCTACCCAACGGATCCGACCAGGGTGCTGGACACCCGCACGGTCTCCGGCGGAACGGGTGCGATCGGCACGGGTGAGAAGAACGTCCGCATCGCCTCGGTCGCCCGCGCGCTGCCCACCCTCGGCGGTGCGGTCCAGGTTCCCGCCGGCGCAACGGCCATCGCCTTCAACCTGACGGTGACTGCAACGACCTCCGACGGGCACTTGCGCGTGTATCCGCCCGGCACGCCATTGACCACCGCGTCAACCATCAACTGGCCCGATGCCGGCTACTCCAGGGCCAACGGAACCGTCGGTTCCATCAGCCCCAGCCTCGAGGTCGCCATCTACAACGGCTCCACACCCGCGGACGCCCTCATCGACACCCTCGGCTATTACCACTGAGGCGCCGACGCCTGCTCTTGCCTGGTCTGCATCCCACACAAGGTCGGGCAGCATCATCACGGCCAGCCGCGTGAGTGTCGCGGCCCCGTCGCCGGTCCGGGGTCCGGGGGACAGCACGTGGCTCGACACCAGCCTGATGAGGGCATCTACGGCGTCGGCTAGCCGCTGCCGGTCGGTGCCGGGGCAGACGCTGGCGAACCAGCTCAGCACGCCGTCGAAGACGGGCTCGAGGATCGTCGCCGATTCGATCGTCGCGGAGGCGAGCAGGGTGTCGCCCACCTGCCGGTGGGCTTCCGGGGAATCCGAGGTGCCGTCAGTCGCCTCGCCGGTGGGGCCAGGGGCGACGATGCTGCGCACGATGCGGCTGCGGTCGGCCTCCTCGAAGGTGTAGGCGACCGCGCGGTAAATCGCTCGTGGCGGGTCGTCGGCGTGATCGGCCAGAATGCGCAGTGCACCTGCGAGGAAGTCCTCTGCTTCGGCACGGACCAATGCCGCAGCGAGGCCGCGCTTGTTGCCGAACTCGGCATAGAGCGTGGGCCGGCTCACGCCGGCAGCCTCGGCAACCGTTCCCATCCGGAGGGTGTTCCAGCCGCCGTCGTTCAACTGCCTGAGCGCCTCTGCGAGCGCGCGGCGGCGCAGCTCGCTCCGGAAGGCCGTGTGCGGTTGAGTTGCTACGGCATCTGCTGCTGGAGCGTCCGCAGGTGATTTGTGTGCTTTCCGCTCCGCTTGTCCCAATGCCCGCCACCTCGAGTCTCTTTACAATCCTCACAGCAATGTTAACCTGGGCACTCAGGCGATGCCGATGCGAGACCGGGGTGCGACGGCGATGGGCGTTCGGACAGCTCCACACGTGTCGGGACGCGGACCGTTCATGTACGCAGCCGCCATGGTCACCGGCCTGCTTTGCGCCGGCGCAGCCCTCGGGATTGCCCCGGCAACGGTTGCTGCCGCCGAGACCGTGACGGCTGTCGTCCAGCCGAGTTCGACCTGGGCGACCGGATGGTGCGGGGCGATCGTGGTGCGCAACTCAGGCGCCGCGGCGGTGCACCCGGCGACTGTGTCGGCCATTCTGCCCGCGGGGGCGGCGCTGCGCAATGCGTGGAATGCCACCGCCGCGATGAGTGGATCTCGAGTCACCCTTACCCTGCCCAGCTGGGCGAGGGCGCCTGCCGCAGGCGCGTACTCGAGCAGCGGGTTCTGCCTCGACGGTTCGAGCGCTGCACCCACGGGTTGTCGCGCAATGCGTCGGGCGTGCCTTCGGC
>JBIRBF010000142.1:0-7309 GCA_044326505.1 Candidatus Nanopelagicales bacterium
CGCGCGAAGCCGTCGCCGGCGCCCTGGGACTGCGCGACCTCGTTCTCGTGGTGCGGGAACACCAGGTCGCGGCCGCCGCCGTGGATGTCGAAGGTCTCGCCCAGATAGGTCGTCGCCATCGCCGAGCACTCGATGTGCCAGCCCGGCCGCCCCGGCCCCCACGGCGAGTCCCACGCCGGCTCGCCGGGCTTTGCGGACTTCCACAGGGCGAAGTCCCGCGGGTCGCGTTTGCGGGCGTCCGGCGGGGTGTCCGCGGCCGGCTGCACCTCGTCGGGGCGCTGGCCAGATAGCTGGCCGTACCGCGGGAAACTCCCCACCGCGAAGTACACGTCGCCCTCGCTGGCGTACGCGTGACCGGTGTCCACGAGTCGGCCGATGAGTTCGAGCATCTGCGGAATGTGCCCGGTCGCACGCGGCTCGACCGTAGGCGGGATGCAGCCCAGGATGCGGTACGCGTCGGTGAAGGCCCGCTCGTAGGCGGTCGCCACAGCCCACCACGGACGGCCCTCATCGAGCGCGCGGACCAGGATCTTGTCGTCGATGTCGGTGACGTTGCGGCACAGCGTCACCCGGGTGCCCTGGGCCGTCAACCAGCGCACCAGCACGTCGAAGGCCACCCCGGAGCGCACATGTCCGACGTGGGGGGCGCCCTGCACAGTGGCCCCGCAGACGTAGATCGTCGCGGTGCCGGGTTCGATCGGGACAAACTCGCGCACGCGCCGGGCGGCGGTGTCGTACAGGTGCAGGCTCACGGGCCCAGGCTAGTGGTCGGCCACGAGCAGCGCCGTGGCCACGGCGGCGACGCCTTCGCCGCGGCCGGTCAGGCCAAGTCCGTCGGTGGTCGTCGCCGACAATCTGACCGGCGCGCCGATGGCCTCAGTCATTGCTCGTTCGGCCTCGGCCCGCCGCGGGCCGATCTTGGGGGTGTTGCCGATCACCTGCACGGCGGCGTTGCCGATGGTCCATCCGGCCGCTCGCACGCGCCGCGCCGTCTCGCGCAGCAACTCGGCCCCACTGGCACCGGCCCACTGCGGCTCAGCAGTGCCGAAGTTCGACCCCAGATCGCCGAGCCCGGCCGCCGACAGCAACGCGTCGCAGGCGGCATGCGCTGCGACGTCGGCATCGCTGTGCCCGGCCAAACCCGTGACGCCGGGCCACTCCAGACACCCCAGGTGCATCGGCCGGCCCTCGGCGAACCCGTGAACGTCGGTCCCGATGCCGATTACCGGAAGCTGGGCCGACGGTCGCTGGGCGGGGGCGCGATCGGTCATTGGGCGATCCTGCCCCGCGCGGCATCGCCCTGATCCGCGAGCCCCAGGGCTTGGGCGACCACCAGGTCCTCCGGAGTCGTGACCTTCAGCGCCGCGCGGGAGCCGGCCACCGTCATCACCGGCAGTCCCAGTCGCGCGACCAGGCTGGCGTCGTCGGTGGCCGTGCGGTCCTCGCCGGCGGCCGCGTAGGCGCGCCGCAGGGCCGCGATGTCGAATCCCTGGGGAGTCTGGACCAGGCGCAACTCGTCTCGCGGGACGTTGCCGAGCACCCGATCGTCGCGTACTCGCGCGACCGTGTCGACAACGGGAACGACTGGGATGACGGCCTCGTGCCCGGCTGCGAGCGCCTCGACGACGCGCATGATCTGGCTCGGCGGCGTGCAGCACCGGGCCGCGTCGTGGATCAGCACGTGGGTGGTCGGCGGCGGCGCGGCGGCCATCATCAACTTCACCGAGTCAGCCCGCTCGGCGCCACCGACGATGACGTCGAGGGAGACCCCTCCGGTATCGATGTCAGCGAGGGCGTGCCGGACGTCAGCTTCGTGATCCGGTGGGGCCGCGACGACGAGCGCGCGGACGGCCGCGACCTGCAGCATCCGCTCCACGGCGTGGGCGACCAGAGCGCGGCCGGCCAGTTCGCGCAGCCCCTTCGGCGTCCCGCCGCCCAGGCGCACGCCCATTCCGGCAGCGGCGATGAGTCCCGTGCAGTACACCCGGCGTGCACCTCCACCTGGGAAAAGCGATGCGGGCCCACGGCATTGCCGCGGGCCCGCATCGAGGTTTAGGAGGCGAGAACCTCGTCGAGGATGACCTCTGCCTCGTCCTCGTCCTTCTTCTCAGCCAGCGCGAGCTCGCTCACGAGGATCTGCCGAGCCTTCGCGAGCATCCGCTTCTCGCCGGCGGAGAGGCCGCGATCCTGATCGCGGCGCCACAGGTCGCGCACGACCTCGGCCACCTTGATCACGTCACCGGAGGCCAGCTTCTCGAGGTTGGCCTTATACCGGCGCGACCAGTTGGTCGGCTCCTCGGTGTAGGGCTGACGTAACACCTCGAACACGTGGTCCAGGCCCTCCTGGCTGACGACGTCGCGAACGCCGACCAGGTCGACGTTGTCCGCCGGTACCCTTACTGTGAGATCGCCTTGCGCGACCCGCAGGACCAGGTACTTGCGCTCCTGACCGCCGATCTCACGCATTTCGATGGACTCAATGAGCGCCGCCCCATGGTGGGGATATACGACAGTGTCGCCGACGGAAAATGTCATAGGAGAGTGTCCCTTCCGTTAGCCCCAAGTTTACCACGGGCAAATGTGCTCCAGATCACGGCGTGGAATCTACCCATTACACACGGGTATGGCGGCAGGATTCTCCCCCCTCGGCCGGAAGATGGGCGCTCGCTCCCACTCGCGCCCACCCGCACGAGCACACATACTCGGGACATGAGCATCGTGCCCGACGACGCGAGCGCCCTCGACGCGGACCGTTGGCGCTACTACGAGGAGCTCTCGCGCTCCGGCACCGCACCACATGCGCCCGACGCCCCGAAGGACCCCGACCATCCGACGCGATGGCGCGACGGCTTGCCCTGGTATGGCTTCGTGGGTAGCCGGGTGATGCCGGTTGCCTTTATGGCCATCGCGGTCCTGGCCATGCTCGGGTCCCTCGCGCTCGCCTTCGTCCAACGGACCAACCCGCCGGCTCAGACGGCGCCGCTGTCGCTGACGGACGCACCAGTCGGACAGGTCGGCGGCCTGCTGCCCAGCGCGGCCGTGGCGATCGGCGGCCAGCCCCGCCAATTGCGCGACATCCGCCCGGCGCTGGTCGTCGTTCCGGCTCCCGGGCGCTGCGGCGACTGCGAGCTGACCTACAACGCGGTGGCCCAGGCGGGTCGGGAAGCCGGGGTCCGCACATTGGTCGCCCTCCCGCTGGCCGGCGGCGCCGATGCAGCCCAAATCGCCGCAGCACAGGCTGCCGGCGCGACAGTGATGGAGGCTGATCGGGGCCTGTTCGACGTATTCGATCCCGCCGGCACGACAGTGCTCTCCGTCCGGAGCGACGGCACAGTCAGCGAAGTGTTTCGCTCGGCGACGCCGGCCATCGACGTGACCGCAGCACTCCCACCGGCCAACTGACGCGGCGGTGCCACCACTGGCCGCCGGCGCGATGCGGCGATGTCGCCGACACTTCCGCGGGCCGACCCGCTAGGCTCGCACGCGACCACCGCAGCAACTGCGGCTGCACTGGCCCGGATCACCTCCGGGACGGCGCCGCGGCGGCTGCGCTTGAAAGGCAAATCCGGTGCCGCGGCACCGCGAGCGGGAGGACGAACGTGTACCGACGTGGAATCGCCGCCGGGCTGACCTGTCTCGCGCTAGCTGGCGGACTCTCCGGCTGCTTCAACGGCTACCAGGCGCAGACGACCGCCCAGACCGAGGGCGGGGACGTGGCGAGCGCGAACGTCGGCGACGTGTCGGTCCGCGGGCTGATCTGGGTGCGGGACCCGTCGGACACGTCCAAGGCCTATCTGTCCGGCACCTTCCTGGTGGCCGACAGCGGCAAACCCGACGAACTGACCAAGATCACGACTGACCCGACCGGCACCGTGGAGATCACCGGCGCGCCCCTGCCGATCGCCGTGAACACGCCAACCCAGGTGGGCTACAACAGCGACAAGTCGGCCACGCTCAGCGGCGTGACGCTGGAGCCTTCGCAGTTCATCGCCACCACGCTGGTGTTCAAGAACGCCGGCTCCACCACCGTGTCGGTGCTGGTCGTGCCGCCGGAGGGCAAGTACGCCAAGGTCGTCGGCGGTGCCGCTGGCGAGTCCCCCGCAGCGAGCGGCTCTGCCAGCGCTTCGGCCTCGGCTTCCGCCAGCGCCTCTGCGCCCGCGCAGTAGTACCTGGGATCAGCTCCGGCCGAGCCGCTCCCTGAGCGAGCGCCGGATCAGCCCGCGCGTTGCACCCGGCAGCAGCAGCCACACCGCGACAACGGCGACCACGCCCGCTGCTGCCGCCACCAGCAGCGCTGCGACGCGGCCCTGCGGATTGAGCCGATCGATCACCACGGCCCCGACCACGCCGAGGGCAAGCATGGCTGGCGCCAGCCTGGCGAACGCCCGCCAGATGATCGCTTCGTACTCCCCATCGATCCGGCCGAGCAGGACCGCCGCCACGAGCCCGCCGACGAGCGACGCACCAATCACACCCGGGATCCCCGCCACGGGCGCCAGCGCCGCCATCCCGGCCAGCGACACCACCGTGCCGACTAAGAGCCGCAGGGTCACGGGTTTGGTGTTGCCGTGTCCCAGCAGCGTCTGTGTAAACAGCCAGACGGTGATGGTCACTACGGCGACCACGGACAGCCCACGGATCGCCACCCCGATCCCGGGCACGTCGATGCCGAGCCATGCCTTGGCCATGTAGGGACCCGAGGCCAGCATGACCGTGGCGAGCACCAGGGCGAGGGCCAGCGAGGCGTAGGCGGCGTTGCGGACGAGCCCGGCGATGCGCTCGGGCTGGGTGTCGCGCCACTCCGAGACTCCCACCAGGATCGTCGCGGTCGGCGCCATCGCCGCCACCAGCGCCAGCCGGGTGACGGTGAACCCGAGCTGCATGGCCGCGGCTGACTCCGGACCGTCGAGTGCGGACAAGATGGCCTTGGCCATCGCCGGCTCGATCATCAGCGAACCCTGCAGGGTGGCCAGCGCGAGACCGGCAAGCAGGATCGCCCGCGCGTGCGGCCCGTGCTCCGGCAGCCACACCCGCGCGGTTCCGGTGAGCTTCCGACTGACGTACATCTGCCCGGCCGTGGTGACGATCCCCAGCGCGAACATCCCGGCGAGCAGACCCCACACGCCCATGCCGGCGACGACCGCGACCACAGTCACGGCCGCGCTCACCAGCGCACCGACTGCATTGACCGAATTGGCCAGATCGCCGCGCTGCAACCCTGTGACGACGGCCGCCAGAAGCGCGTAGTACCAGCCGATCGTCTGGTACACCACCACCCCGAGCCACAGCCCGATGCCCAAAGCGAAATCCTGCGGCGGCGCGACCCAGTGGATGATCGGGATGCCCGCGAGGGCGGTCAACGGCATCACCACGATGGCCAGCCGCAGAGCGACGGAGATCCCATGACGGCCGATGTCAGTGACCTGCTCGGCGTCCTCGGCGCCGCGGGCCGCGGCGACCCTCCTGGTGATATCGGTGGCGAGCCCGCCGTCGATGGTGGCCAGTACCGCGATGAGGCCGGTGATGGTGGCCCAAAGGCCGTAGTCGCTCAACGAGACGCGGCCCAGAATGATCGGCAGCGTGACCACCGCGACGAGCGGCGGCAGGGCCGCTCGGGCGATCGACGTGAGCATCGTGCGCGCCACCGTGGCCCGAGACGTGCCAGTGCTGGCCGCCGCCTCAGGCGATTGCGGGGAAGTCACGCGGTAAGGGTAGTTGCGCCGGTCCGGCGACGGGCCGTGCGCCTTGACCCGATCCGCAGCGCCCCACTCGTAGACTCAACGCCGTCCAGCCACACGTCGGAAGGCCCCGCCCCCATGTCTGAGTCCAAGCGCGCGTTCATCACCGGGATCACCGGGCAGGACGGGTCGTACCTGGCCGAGATGCTGCTGGACAAGGGCTACGAGGTGCACGGGCTGATCCGGCGGGCCTCGACGTTCAACACCGCGCGCATCGACCACCTGTACCGCGACCCGCACGACCCCGAGGCACGGCTGTTCCTGCACTACGGCGACCTGACCGACGGCTCCCGGCTGGTCACGCTGGTCGAGTCGATCAACCCCCAAGAGGTCTACCATCTGGCCGCGCAGTCCCACGTGCGTGTGTCCTTCGACGAGCCCGAGTTCACCGGCGACGTCACCGGCCTGGGCACCACCCGGCTGCTCGAGGCCATCCGCGTCGCCGACGTGCCCGCGCGGTTCTACCAGGCGTCGAGCTCGGAGATGTTCGGCGCGACCCCGCCGCCGCAGAACGAGGACACCCCCTTCTACCCCCGCTCCCCCTACGGCGCGGCGAAGGTCTACTCCTACTGGATGACGCGCAACTACCGCGAGGCCTACGGGCTGTTCGCGGTCAACGGCATTCTGTTCAACCACGAGTCCCCGCGCCGCGGCGAGACCTTCGTCACCCGCAAGATCACCATGGGCGTCGCGGCCATCAAGGCCGGGCTGACCGACGAGCTGTGGCTGGGCAACCTCGACGCAGCGCGCGACTGGGGCTACGCCAAGGAGTACGTCGAGGCCATGTGGGCGATGCTGCAGGCCGACGAGCCGCGCGACTACGTCGTGGCGACCGGCACCACCTATACCGTGCGGGACTTCGTCCAGATCGCCTTCGAGCAGGCCGGCCTGGACTGGGAGGACCACGTCAAGTTCGACCCGCGCTACCTGCGCCCCACCGAGGTCGACGACCTCATCGGCGACCCCACCCAGGCCAAGGAGATCCTCGGCTGGGAGGCCAAGGTCCACACCCCCGAGCTCGCCCGCATCATGGTGGACGCCGACATCGCACGACTGGCGGCCAAGGGGGTCTGACCCTCACGCTCAGGCTGGCACTCGCTCAGCGTCCCGTCAGCAGATCTCGATAGAGGGCCAGGTGCGCCGTCGCCAGTGCCTCCGTGGTGAAGCGCCGTGTGCGCTCGACCGCCGCGCTCCCCATCGACGCGCGGGCCCGCGGGTCAGCGAGCAGCTCCGCGACAGCCTCGGCCAGGGCGTCGGCCGCAGGTGGGCGTAGGACGCCCGTCACGCCGTCTTCGACGATCTCGCGGACTGATCCCACATCGGAGGCCACCGCCGCGACCCCCGCCATCCCCGCCTGCACGAGGCTGATCGGGGTGCCCTCGTTGTCGCTGGTCAGCACAGTCAGGTCGCTGGCCGAGAACACCGGTCCCACATCGTCGCGCCAGCCGAGCATGCGGATGGGCAGCCCCTCGTCGTACGCCCGGCGCCGTACGTAATCCGCCTCGGCTCCGTCGCCGGCCACCAGGAAGACGACTTCGGGCGAATCCACCGCCGGCCCCACGACGGCACCC
>JBIRBF010000154.1:0-6505 GCA_044326505.1 Candidatus Nanopelagicales bacterium
ATGGGCTCGGCGCCGGCGTGTGGACCCGCGACATGAACACCGCCTACCGGGCCGGGCGGGCGATTCAGGCCGGTCGGGTGTGGACCAACAACTACCACGCCTACCCCGCACACGCCGCGTTCGGCGGCTACAAGGGCTCAGGCATCGGCCGGGAAAACCACCTGGCCATGCTCGAGCACTACCAGCAGACCAAGAACCTGCTGGTGTCCTACGCGCCGCAGAAGCTCGGCTTCTTCTAGACCCGAGCCACATTGGACCGGCCCGGGCACGCAATTGCGTGCCCGGGCCTTTTCATGTCAGGTTGCGCCGAGCCGTGCTGGACCTCAGATCCGCTGACGTTCCACCAGTTCGCGGAAGGGGCCCGGCGCGCTCACCAGCTCGTCGAAGGTCCCCGCCGCCACGACCACGCCGTCGGTCAGCATGACGACTCGGTCGGCCTGTTCGATGGTCGAGAGTCTGTGGGCCACGACGACCCGGGTGATGTGCAGCCGGTCCAGCGAGGCGACCACTGCGGCCTGGCTGACGTTGTCCAGCGCCGATGTCGCCTCGTCCAGGATGAGCAGGCGCGGGCGGCCCGCGAGGGCACGGGCGAGCAGGATGCGCTGGCGCTGCCCGCCGGAGATCGTCCCGCCGCCTTCGACGACGAGCGTGTTGAGGCCCATCGCCATGGCGCGCACATCGTCGGCCACGGCTGCGTCCGCCAGCGCCTGCCAGATCTCGGCGGCGGTGAGGCCGCGGCCCAGGTCCACGTTGTCGCGGATGCTGCCAGGCATGAGCGCGGAGGACTGCATCACCGAGCCGATCTGGCGCCGGACCGACGAACGGTCCAGTGCCGAGAGGTCCCGGCCGTCGAAGGAGACGATGCCGCTCTCCGGATCGGCCAGGCCCAGTACGATCCGCAGCAGCGTGCTCTTGCCGCAGCCCGACGGGCCGACGATCGCCACGTGCGCGCCGGCCGGCACCGACAGATTCACGCCCTGCAGCACCGGCGGGAGGTCCTCGCGGTATCGGAACACGATGTCGCGCAGATCCAAGGCCCCGGCCAGCGCCGCAACCTCCTGTCCCGTGCCGGACTCGGGCTCGGCCCGGAGCACCGTCCGCGCTCGCTCCAGCACGGCCCGCGCCGACAGGCCCGCCCCGACTGCGGCCAGTGCGGCGGCGGTCGCGGACGTCGCCGTGGTCAGCGCGGTCTGCGCGGTGACTAGCTGGCCGACGGTTGCCCCGCTGAGTGCGGTGGCAGCCAACAGCACCGCGAGGCCGATGGACGGCCACATCGCGCCCACCGCCTGCTGCAGCACCGTGAGCCGGCGCTGGCGCACCTGGACCTCGGTCGCTCGGGCCTGCGACCTCGCCCAGAGTGCGAAACCTCGCCCGGTGGCGCCCGATACCCGCAGCCGGTTGACGCCCGTGAGCAAGCCCAGGGTGACGCCCCGGCTTTCGGTCTCGGCGTCCAGCGTGGCCGCGGTGAGCCTGGCCACGCGGCGGATCACGGCCACCTCGACAGTCGCCCGCACCGCCAGGTAGGCCAGCAGTGCCAGGGCCAACGGCCAGCTGGCCGTCATCGCGCCGATGAGTGCGCCAACCACCGCGGAGATGTCCAACAGCGAAGTGATGACGACATCGGGCAGCGTCATGCCGGCCATATCGATGGCATTCGCGTCGGCGACCCGTGAGGCGACCGTGCGCTTGTCGTGCCAGGTCATGGGCAGCCGGATTAGGCGATCCCACACGGCCGTCGCCGTGACGGCGGTGCCGCGGCCGCGGATGCGAAGCAGCGCGAAGGAGCGCACCGCGCGCAGCGCCATGTCGCCGGCCGCGAACGCGATGAGCGCCGCCCCCACGATCAGCAGTGTGGATCTGGTCTGGGTCGCCACTGTCGAGGTGAGCGTGCCGGCCACAACCGGGATCACCGCGGCGAGTAGGGCGACGGCAGCCGTGAGGCCGGCGACCAGCCAGAGGCTGTGGGTGGAGCCGCGGATCCCGAGGCGGAGCAGGTCGCGCAGTCGGGCCGGCGCGTTAGGGTCGAGGAGCGGCTCCAGCAGGATCGCATCGCGCGCCCACTCCTCGGCGTTTGCCGCATTGATGGCTGGGCCTTCCGCGCCCGCCTGCCAGCTGCGATAGGCCCCGCGCCGCCAGACCGCGGCGGCGTGCCGGGCGGGGGCACGGCGCTGCCCCAAAACCCGTGGGCCCTCTCGGCGCCACCAGTCCGGGGGAAGCGCCACGCGGCGCACGGCCGCCCCTGCCGATGCGGCAAGCGCGGTGACCGGGTCGCGTCCGCTCACCTCGATGTCGGCGACCGCCCGACGCAAACGCAGCGGGTTCGGCCGGAGCCCGACCTGGCGCGCGAGGTAGTCCACGACGGCGACGTCGTCTGGGAGCGCGCCGGTGCCCAAAGCATCCGGCTTGCGGCCCGGCACCACCGACGCGAGCCCCAGGAGCGCATCATCGATGATGCGCTCGTCGTATCGCGCGCCCAGGCCTAGCGACTCCTCGGAATCGGCCGCCCGGTCGGCGTCGGCTTGTAGGGCGTCCTCGACCTGCTGCGCCATCGCGGCCCGGGCGGCCTCGTCGGCGTCCGCCTCGGCCACGGTCGTGCCGGGGAGGCCCACCGCGATCAGTCGCGGGGGAGGGTCGCCGGGGAGCTGCACGCCGGCCAGGACCCGGCCGGGTCCCGCGTCGCACACGCGCACGCGGCGCCCCCCGCTCGGCACGACGAACGCCAGCACCGTGCCGCTGACGACTCGGTAGGCGACACCGGGCAGCAGGTCCAGCGTCTCGGTGGCGTCCAGCGCCCGCAGCGCATCGCCGGCGTCGGCGCTCATGCCGTCACCAGCGTCCGATAGGCACCCGGCATGTGCACCAGGTCGGCATGCCGGCCCCGCTGCACCACCTTGCCGGCCTCCAGGACGATGATCTCGTCGGCGTCGCGGACCGTGGAGAGCCGGTGCGCCACGATCAGGCACGACGCGCCGCGGCGCCGCAGTGCCGAATCGATGTGGGCCTCGGTCGCGGCGTCAAGGGCCGAGGTGGCCTCGTCCAGCACGATGAGGGCGGGATCGCGCACCAGCGCCCGGGCGATCTCCAGTCGCTGGCGCTGCCCGCCGGACAGGTCACCACCGCCTTCGCGCAACTGCGCCTCGTAGGAACCAGGTCGGCGGGCGATCTCGTCGTGCAGCATGGCGTCCTTCGCCGCCTGGACGACGTCGGCGTCGGCGATCGTGGGGTCCCAGAGCGTGATGTTCTCGCGGAACGTGCCGGCGAAGATCATCGGATCCTGGTCCACGATGGCGATGTCGTGGTGCAGCACGCGCGGCGGCCACCAGCCACGGGGGCGTCCGTCCACCAGGAGTTCCCCGTCCCAGGGCTCGTACAGGCCGACCACCAACCGCGCGACCGTGGACTTGCCGCATCCGCTCGGGCCCACGAGTGCCACTCGGGCCCCGGGCGCGATGTGCAGCTCCAGGCCGGTGAGCAGCGGGGGGCGGTTGGCGTCGTAGCCGAATGTGACTCCGGCCAGGCGGAGGTCCCCGGCGATGCGGGTGGGCCGTGGTGCATCACCGCGGGAGGCTTCCGCCGGCGGCAGCGGCGTCGCGAGCACGTCGTCGATCTGGTCCAGCTCTCCGGACAGCATCTCGGCCTGCTGGAACTGCGCCACCACCATGGCGGCCGGGGCGAGCACCAGGCCCAGCAGGGTCTGGACCGCCACGAAACCGCCCAGGCTGAGTCGGCCGTCGGTGACGCCGATGAGTCCCACGATGGTCACGGCGGCATTGGCGGCCGTGATCAGAAAGGCGGGCATGACGTCGAGGCCGACGGTGCGCTGCCCGAGTTGCTGACTGGCGGTGAGGAATCGGTTGTGGGCGGTGGTCCAGCGCGAACTGATGTGATCTTCGGCTCCCGAGGCCTTGATCACCTCGATCTGGCCGAGCGTGGTCACCGAGACCGTTGACACGTCCACCTGCTCGCGCACCATCCGCATGGCCAGGTCCCGGCGCCGGCGCGAGGCCCACCACATGGCGAGCACCACAGTGAGCAGTGCCGCCGACGCCACAGCACCGGCGGGGGGATAGGCCGCGATGAGCAGCACGATGGCCGTGAAGCTGCTGATGGCGCCCACAGCCATCGTCGAGAACAGCGTGGACACCGTGTTCGCCACCAGCGACGGCTGCATGGCTCGCTGCGCGAGCGCGCTCGACCCGCGCAGGGCGTGGAAGGACGCGGGCAGGGTGAGCAGCCGCGCGACCATCTTCGACTGCAGGACGATCGAGAGCTTGGTGGCCAGCCGCATGCCCACGGTGCCCTGCAAGCCTACGAGCGCCGCCTGCAGGCAGGCGGCGAACACCAGTGCGGCCAGGAGCGTGGGCACCTCGACCGGCGGGCCGCCCTGCATCCAGTCCACGAACAACCGTGCGATGCCCGGCACCAGGATCTGCGGCACCACCAGCAGGAGGCCGAGGAGAGCGATCAGGAGCACGCCGTCGCGCGATCCCGCCAGATGGGCCCCCAGCCTGGCCATGAGCCGGGTGGGTTTGCCGCCGGGGACGAAGTCGGGCCCCGGCGTGAGTTCGAGCACCAGTCCGGTGAACGACTCGGCGAACTCCTCCTCGCTACAGGTGCGATGTCCCAGCGCCGGGTCGTTCAGGTACCAGCCGTCCTTGCCCCATCCCTCTACCACCAGGAAGTGGCTGAAGCGCCAGTAGATGATGGCTGGCATCGTGCGTTCCTTCAGCCCGGCCGGCTGGGTGCGCCAGGCCTTCACCTGCAGACCGTAGTTCTGCGCAGCGATTTTGATGTCCTTGGCCGTCGAGCCGTCGCGCGAGATGGCGCAGGCCTCGCGCAGTTCCTCCAGCGGCACCCACCGGCCGTAGTGGGCCAGGACGATGCCCAGCGATGCGGCCCCGCACTCGGTGGCCTCCATCTGCAGCCGCACCGGGGCCTTGGCTCGCACGCGCCTGGGCGGCGCCGGCCGCACCTCGGCGCTCATGACAGACCGAGAAGCTGCTGCAGCAGGGTCCGCTCGCTCACCATGATCTGGGCGGTGAACTCGTAGCCGGCCGGCGCGGGTTCGTCAAACATGACCTCGATTGCCACGCGCGGTCCGCTGGGGGGATCGAGGGTGCCCATGCCCTCCTGAATACGGGCCGCGGATAGCGATCCGCTGCGATCCGGTCCGATGTGGCCCACGAGCACCGGGCCATCGGTGATGGCCACCTTGACCGGCTGGCCCTCGCGCACCTTCGACGCCTCCGACGGCGCGACCGTGACCAGACCCACTTTGCCGTCATCGACTTTGAGCGTGACCTGGGCGATCCAGTCGCCCACCTTCAGCGGCGCCCCGGACGAGGGTAGGTAGCCGAGCAGGGTGCCTTCCACCTGGGTGTACTGCGGCACCGGGCCCGTGGCCGTGATGACATCGGCGATGCGTTGGCCGACCGTGACGCGCTGGCCCGGCTCGACGCTGAAGGAGCCGAACTGCCCGTCCGCGGTCGAGGTCACCAGGCCGATGCCCCCGTCACCGATGACTCGTCCCTCGCCGGCCACCACGACGTTGCGCGTCGTCACGGCCGTGTAGGCCACCGCCGCGCCCACCAGTATCGCTGCCGCCAGGGCGATCAACCACAACCGCAGCGACGTGACCGGCAGGAGTTCGTCCAGGCGTTCGCTGGACTCGGCGGACTCAACCGCATCGGGTCGGAACGCCGGCGGTAGCGTCGGCGGACCCGCTGACTTCTCCGGCATGATCGCGCACCTCCGTCCGGGACCCCTGCAGCGTCACGGTCAGTAACTCCGTTCTACACCCGAGGCTGGCATCTGCGGTAGCGCAGGGCGAAACGGCGCCCCGGGTGGGTGTCCCGGCCGGCGTGCGTCAGCGGCCGCCGGCCTCCGCCGCGTCGATGGCCGACTGGATCCGGCGCATCCCGGCCAGCCAGCGATCGGTATCCGTCGCTCGGCCGGCGTAGAACCCGGCCACCTCGGTGTGGGGGAGGATGAGGAAGCGGTCGTCGTCGAGGGCCTCGACGACCGTCTGGGCTACCGCCTCGGCACCGATGAGCGTCGGGCCCAGCACGATCGCGGTCTGAGGCCTGGACAGGTCCACCAGATCCGTCCGCACGCCCAGCGGACACACAGCTTGGACCGTGATGCCGCGGTCGCCGTAGGTCATGGACAGCCACTCGGCATACGCCAGCGCCGCGTGCTTGGTCGCGCTGTAGGCCGCCGCGCCCGGCATCGTGAGCAGGCCGGCGGCGGAGACCGTCGAGATGAACCGACCGCTGCCGCGCTCCAGCCATTGCGGTGCCAGCGCCTCGAATGCCCGCACGTGGGCCATCACGTTGACCTCCCACGTGCGCGCCCAGGAGTCCTCGATGCTGCCGCCGCCGGCCTCGATGCCAGCGTTGGCGCAGAAGATGTCGAGTAAGCCATCTCCGTCTGCGTCCAGGATAATCGTACCGAACCCGACGGCAGTCGATCCGACCGCGGTCACTCCAAAAGCCCGACTGGCGTG
>JBIRBF010000269.1:0-1520 GCA_044326505.1 Candidatus Nanopelagicales bacterium
CGTGCGGCGGCGTAGGGGTCGGGCTTGCCGGTGGTGGGCCGTCCGATGGGTGCCTCGGGGTTGGGGTAGAAGGTGTCGGGGTCGGTGTCGCGGCATGCGGCTTCGGTGTGCCAGGTCATCGCTCTGCCCTGATGCGTGCGAGGGCGGCGAGCGCCCGGTTGCGTTGTTCGATGGTGTCGGCGTCACGTCGGACGGGCGGCACCGAGCGTGGCCCGGTGATGATGGGTGGTCCGTTGTCGTCGAGCTTGTCCCAGCCCATGAGGTTGGCGAGCCGGTCGAACGCCGGCCGGAAGTCGTGGTGGGTCATGCCGCACCTCCGAACAGGGTCAGCGCCTCGTCGGCGTCGAGGCAGTGCGGGGAGAACCAGATCCGTTCAAGCGCCCGGTTGGCGTCGTTAACTCCCCCACCAGCGCTGCTGCCGTAGCTCTTGGATGCGCTATAAGAGTGCATGTGCCAGGTGTCGGGCATGTGGTCGATGTGTTCGGGTTCGTAGCCGCAGAGTGCGATGCGGTGACGTGGGTTGTCGCCGTTGGCTATGGCCCATCCGCGCACGTCGTGGGCGATGGTGTGGTCGTCGACGGCGTAGAGGTCCGAGGTGCGAACGTCGCCCAGGTAGGGGGGGTCGAGGAGGATGCCGACCGAATTGCCGTAGTTGAGTGCGCCGGTGGTGCAGACCCTGGCCCAGTCGCCGCAGCAGACCCGGACGTTGCGTAGCCGTTCGGCAAGGACACGGAAGTAGCCGTAGACGGGTGGTAGGTCCGGGGTAGGGTTGTGCCACGGGGAATCGGTGGCACCACTGCCGCCCTTGGCGAAGGCGGTGTCGTCCGGTCCGTTCACACCCCGCCCGGCGTCCCCGAGGTGGGGAAGCTGGCGGTTCACACCCCGCCCGGCGTCACCGAGGTGGGGGAGCTTGCCCGCTGCCTCCAAGGTGTGGGGTCCGGTGCCTGAGCACCACCCTGAGCCGATCCACGCGCAGATCCCCCACACCCACCACCCGGCGACCTTGGCGTCGTACCAGTCCGGGTCGAAGTCCATCGCTGCCAGTCGTTCCCTGCCTGTGTTGACGAGCCACAGGTGACGGGCGAAAAGGTCGGCCTCGTTGACGGGCCAGTCCGCCCATGCGGCGACCGCTTCGGGGTCGTGGGCTACGGCACGCCAGAAGTTGGCGAGGAACTGGTCAGCGTCGTTGACGGTCTCGGCCCGCCGCTTGTGCCATGCGGGGCGCTCGAGCAGTACGGCGAGAGACCCGGCGAAGGGTTCGACGTAGTTGTCGACGTCGCCGAACGCCTGCCAGATGATGGGCGCGACCCGGCGTTTGCCGCCGAACCAAGGGAACGGCGCCTTCACGTCCCCTCCCCTGCCAGCGCACGGCGTAGCTGCTCTCCGCCACCGGGCACCTCGAGCCGTCCCATGACTGCGACGGCGGCGGCACGGGCGACAGCCCACGCCTCACCCTCGGTCGGGGCGGTGCCGTGGTCGGTGCCTGCGGGACCGTCGACGGTCCACTTCCACCCGGTCAC
>JBIRBF010000053.1:0-14730 GCA_044326505.1 Candidatus Nanopelagicales bacterium
CATGGCGCCCGGGGCCGAGCCCCGCATGCACGAGGTCCTCGAGTTGATGCGCGGCACGATCGACGGACCGGTCGTGCTGAACGGCGGCTACGACGCCGGGCGCGCCCGACACGAGATCGCCACGGGTGAGGCAGCAGCAGTTGCCTTTGGCCGGGCCTTCCTGGCCAATCCGGACCTGCCGCGCAGGCTGGCGGAGGGCCTGCCGCTCAATCCTCCTGAGCCCGCCACCTTCTACGGGGGCGAACAGGCCGGCTACACCGACTACCCGACCTGGACGGAGGGCTGATGGTGGCCCCTGAGGCTGCACGACCCCATTTCGCGCGGTTCGTGGCGGTAGGCGATTCCTTCACGGAGGGGCTGGACGACGAGGGCCCCCAAGGAACCTTCCGCGGCTGGGCTGATCGATTCGCGGAGCGCGCAGCCGCCGCGGCCCCCGGTCTGACGTACGCCAACCTGGCCGTGCGGGGTAAGAAGATCGATCAGGTAATCGACGAGCAGGTGCCGGCAGCGGTGGAACTGCAGCCGGATCTGACATCGCTCGCGGCTGGGATCAACGACGCGATGCGGCCCAGCGTGGATCTGGGCCGGGTGGCGCAGCGGCTGGCCGAGGGCGTCGAGGCGTTGCGGGCGAGCGGCTCGCAGGTGCTGCTCACATGCGTCGGGGATCCGGCGCGCCGATCGATGGCGTTGCGGGCGCTGGCGCGCCGGATCAATGCCTACGACGAGCACGTCCGCCGGATAGCTGACGAGTACGGCTGCTACCTGATGGACTTCTGGGGCGTCGCGCTGTTCGATGATCCACGCTGTTGGTCGGTGGACCGGCTCCACTTGTCGGAGATCGGCCACGCCCGGGTCGCCAGCGCGGCATGGGAAGCCGTCGGGGGCGAGGACGACGGCTGGCGCGAGCCGCTGCCGCCGTCGCCGGGCGACAACTGGCTGGCGGCCCGCGGGCGGGACGCGCAGTGGGCGTGGACACACCTGGGGCCGTGGGTTGGGCGACGCCTGCGGGGGGTGAGCAGCGGCGACGGGCTACAGCCCAAGCGGCCGCAGCTGGCCCCGGTCGCGCTGCCGGCAGGCTAGGAGTCCTGCGCGGCACCTGCCGCGGCGTCCGGCAGCGTCGCCGGCCCGCGGCTGCGGGCAAGTTCGTCAATGAGTTCGGCAACGAGTTCAGGCGCGTCCAGGTGTGGGTCGTGGCCGGCGTCCGGCAGTACCACCAGGGTGCTCTGGGGGAGCGCCTCATGGGCTCGGTCGCCATGCGCGACGGGCAGGATGTGGTCCCGGCCGCCCCAGATGATCAATGTCGGCGTATCGGAGAGCACCGAGAGCCGCTCGACGGCGGACACCCGCTGACCCCCGCTATCCACCACCGCGCGCAGCATGCTCAGAAAGGCCTCGCGGTGGTGGGCATCGGCCAACTCGCGGAATCGCGCCAGCGAGGCCGTCGACAGCAGGTCGGGCTGGCGCCCGTTTGGCCACCGGCGGGCGGCGGCCTCCAGGGCGCCTACGGTGGTGGCGTTGAATGCGGCGGCCAGCACTAAGCCGGATCCGGGGCGGGCCAACCAGCGCAGCGCCGACGATGTCTCGGTCCCGAGGCCGCCGGCGGCGAGCAGCGCGACGGCGTCGAGCCGCTGCGGGAACTGGTAGGCGAACTGCAGTGCGACGCCGCCGCCCATCGAATGCCCGACCAGGGTGCAGGTAGCCAGTTCGAGGTGGTCCAGCAGGTCGCGGACGTTGCTCGCCAGGGTCCCCAGCGAGTAGTCGCCGGGTCCGCTGCCCGAGCTGCCATGGCCGGGCAGGTCCGGCACGATCACTCTGTGGCCGCGGTCGGCCAAGAGCTGGGCTGCTGGGAGCCAGTGGGTGCTGCTGGCGCCCAGCCCGTGCAGCGCCACGATGGGGCTCGCCGGGCCCTCGGCACCTGCGGGGAGGTCGCGGTAGGCGACGTCCGAGCCGTGCAGCCGCACGACCTGCAACTCGGTTTGGGGTCGGTCCATCACAGGACTGGAGTGTAGGAACCCGGTTAGGCCGGCGCGGCCTTGCGCCCCAAGGCCAGGTAGGCCACGGGGCCGAACGGCTGCACCACGAGTGCCGGTGCCCACAGCCACTTGCTGCCGCGCACCGTCGCCGGGTCGCGGCGAACCAAATCGACTGCCGCAACCGCCGTCAACGCGACTTCGACCGTGCCGAGGGCGATGACGGCTACCTGTTGTCCGGTGCTGAGTTCGCTCCACCTGCGCTGCGCGGGCATGGCCGACTCCGATTCTCTCGTGCGCGCCGAGTCCGATCGGTCGCGTCGGATCCAGCCTACGCCGCGCGGCGCTGGACGCTAGAGCTCTGCGGCCAGCCGGGTGCCCTGGTCGATGGCCCGCTTGGCATCGAGCTCGGCCGCGACATCGGCGCCGCCGATCAGGTGGGCGCTCACCCCCGCCGCCACCAGATCGTCGTACAGCCCGCGGCGCGGCTCCTGGCCCGTGCACAGCACGATGGTGTCGACCGCCATGGTCTCCTCCTCGTTGTCCACCCGCAGGTGCAGGCCGTCGTCGTCGATGCCGATGTAGGACGCGCCCGGCAGCATCACGACGCCGCGCTTGGCCAGTTCCGCGCGATGGATCCAACCAGTCGTCTTGCCCAAGCCGGCGCCGACCTTGCTGGTCTTGCGCTGCAGCAGAGTGACCTGGCGGGTGGGCGCCTCGGGCTCGGCTGCGCGCAGACCGCCCTCGTGCGCGTAGTCGGTGTCCACGCCCCACTTGGCGAAGAACGCGGCGACGTCCTGGGACGTGTCCTCGCCCTCGGCGGTCAGGTACTCGGCGATGTCGAAGCCGATGCCGCCGGCACCCAGGATCGCGACGTTGCGCCCCACTGGCGCGTCGTCGCGCAGCACCTGCAGGTAGCTCACAACCGAAGGGTGGTCCACCCCTGGGATCTCAGGGATGCGCGGGGTGACGCCGGTGGCCACCACAACCTCGTCGAAGTCCGAGCCGGCCAGGTCCTCGACCGTCACCGGCGTGCCGAGCCGGACATCCACGCCGAGCTCGGCCAGCTGAACGCCGTAGTAGCGCAGGGTCTCGTCGAATTCCTGCTTGCCCGGCACTCTCTTGGCCAGCAGCAGCTGTCCGCCGATGGCGTCGCCGGCCTCGAACAGGGTCACGCGGTGGCCGCGCTCCGCTGCTGCGGTGGCGCAGGCCAGCCCGGCCGGACCCGCTCCCACAACGGCGACCCGCTTCGCCGCGGCGACGGGCTCGAGTACGAGCTCGGTCTCGTGGCAGGCCCGCGGATTGACCAGGCAGCTGGTGAGCTTGAGCGCGAAGGTGTGGTCCAGGCAGGCTTGGTTGCAGGCGATGCAGGTGTTGATCCGGTCCGGTCGGCCGGCGGCAGCCTTGGCGACGAAGTCCGGGTCGGCCAGCATCGGCCGGGCCAGTGAGACCATGTCGGCGACACCGTCGGCGATCAGTTGGTCGGCGAGCTCGGGGTTGTTGATCCGGTTGCTCGTCACCACTGGAATGCCGACCGAGCCCATGATCTGCTTGGTCACCCAGGTGTAGGCGCCGCGCGGGACGGGCATGGCGATGGTCGGGATGCGCGCCTCGTGCCAGCCGATGCCGGTGTTGAGGATGGTCGCGCCGGCCGCCTCGATCTCGGCGGCGAGCTGCAGCACCTCCGGCAGCGTCGAGCCGCCGGGCACCAGGTCGAGCATGGACAGCCGGTAGATGATGATGAAGTCGGGTCCCACGGCTTCGCGGATGCGCCGGACGATCTCGAGCGGGAAGCGCGTCCGATTGGCGTAGTCGCCGCCCCACTCATCAGTGCGGTGGTTGGTCGCGCGGACGATGAACTCGTTGATCAGGTAGCCCTCGGAGCCCATGACCTCGACGCCGTCGTAGCCGGCCTGCTGTGCCAGCGTTGCGCACCGGACGTAATCGGCGATGGTGCGCTCGACGTCCTCGGAGCTCATCTCCCGCGGGGCGAACGGGCTGATCGGCGCCTTGATCGGGCTAGGTCCGACGAGGTCGGGATGGTACGCGTACCGGCCGAAGTGGAGGATCTGCAGGCAGATCTTGCCGCCGTCGGCGTGGACCGCATCGGTGACCACTTGGTGTGCCGCGGCTTCGGACTCGTCGGTCAGTTTGGCGCCGCCGGGGTAGGGCCGGCCCTCGTCGTTGGGCGAGATCCCGCCGGTGACGATCAGGCTGACCCCGCCGCGGGCACGAGCGGCGTAGAACGCGGCCATGCGCTCGAAGCCGCCGGGCGCCTCTTCCAGGCCGACGTGCATCGAGCCCATGAGCACTCGGTTGGGCAGTGTCGTGAAGCCGAGATCCAGCGGTTCGAGGAGGTGCGGGTATGCCGTCATGACGGCAATCTTGGCGCGCCGCCGGCGGCCCGGCGGCAGCGGGGGCGTTGCGAAGGGACCAGGAGCGCCGCGCGCCCTACACTCCACCGGCATGAGGGCCATCTCGTACGACGGGCACACGTCGAAGCCGTTGGATCTCGCTGACGCGAAAGTGCCAAGCAGCAGCTACCGCTGGGTCGACGTGCGGTCCGACGGTCCGAAGGATCCCGAGCTGGTGCCGATGCTGACCGCTCTCGGGTATAGCGATGTGATGATCCAATACGCCGAGCGCACGGACTCCATGGGCATGTTCTCCGCGTTCGACGGGCGCATCGTGGGCGCCACCTGGGCGGTCGATGCGGGGTCGTCGGACCTGCAACTCGTCCACTTCGCCTGGGACAAGGCTGGCATCGTCACCGTCCGGTTCGGTGCCGACCGCGCCATGGACGGGGTCCGGCGCATCGTCGAGGAGCGGGGGATGACCCTCTTCGGGCGGCCGACCGTGGTGCCCGGCGTGCTGCTGCAGCTCGTGCTGGCAACGGTGGATCGCCATCTCACGTCGGTGGGCGAGGCGATCGACGACGTGGACTCAGCCATCATCGAGAAGGTCGAGCCCAACCAACTGGGCCAGCTGCGCGCGCTTCGGACGACCGTTGCGCCGATGGTGCGGCGGTTCCCGGTCTACGCCGACAACTTGAGCGAGGCCCTCGTCGATCCGACCTCGCTGCCCGGCATGGACGCCCAGGGCGCGCAGTACCTGCAGGCCTACTCAGACCACTTCAAGGACTTGGTCGGACGCGTGGGCGACGCCGAGGATTCGCTGCGAAATGCGGCGCAGGACTTCCAGACCGAGATGGGCAACCAGCAGGGCAACCGGATCAACCAACTCACCGTGGTGTCGATCCTGTTTCTGCCCGTGACGTTCCTAACCGGGTACTTCGGCATGAACTTCCAGTGGCTCGACAACGAACTCATGTCTTTGGGTTCGTGGCTGGTACTCGGCGTGCTGCTGCCGATCCTCATGGTCATCGGTTCCGGGCTGGTGCTGGTGCGGCGGGGCTACTCGCTGCGGCTGTGGTGGCGTCGGTCGAAGGTGGGCAAGGCCCAGTCCGCGCACGCCGCTCGCCGTAATCCGCAGCAGTAGCGCTCAGGCCAGCGCGTCGAGCACCACATCGAGGCCGTGGTCGAGGTCTTCGGCGGAGATCGTCAGCGGCGGTGCCAGCCGCAGCGTGGTGTCGTGCGTCTCCTTGACGATGACGCCGTTGGCCAGGGCGCGCTCGCTGCGAGGTCGGGCCGGGGCGTACTCGGCGAAGACCTCGACGCCAGCCCAAAGTCCCCGGCCGCGCACGTCCTTGACCGTCGCGGGTGCCTCGGCGCGCAGACGCGTGAGCATGTGCGCGCCCAGTTCCGCCGCCCGCTCCTGGATCGTGCCCTCACCGAGCATGGCGATCACTTCGCGGGCGACTGCCAGCGCCAGCGGGTTGCCGCCGAAAGTCGACCCGTGCTCGCCGGGTCGGAGCACTCCGAGCACCTCGTCGGTGGAGACCACCGCTGAGACCGGCACGATGCCGCCACCGAGCGCCTTGCCCAGCAGCACCATGTCCGGGGTCACCTCGTCCCAGTCGCACGCCAAGGTGCGGCCCGTACGGCCGAGACCGGACTGGATCTCGTCGGCGATGAACAGCGCCCCGGCCGTGCGGCACGCTGCGGCGGCCTCGGCCAGATACCCAGCCGGGGGTACCCGCACGCCGGCCTCGCCCTGGATCGGCTCAACCAGGAAGGCCACCACGCGCGGGTCGGCGAGAACCGTCCGCAGAGCCTCGGCGTCGCCGAAGGGCACCGCGACGAAACCAGGAGTGAAGGGGCCGAAGTCGTCGCGCGCGGTGGGATCGTCGCTGAACGACACGATGGTGGTGGTGCGGCCGTGGAAGTTGCCGTGCGCCACGGCGATCAGGGCCTGGTCTCGTGGGACGCCTTTCACCCGGTAGCCCCAGGCCCGGGCTGTCTTGAGCGCCGTCTCGACCGCCTCGGCGCCGGAGTTCATCGGCAGCGCCCGCGCCAGGCCCACCAACTCGGTGAGCTCGGCGCAGAAGGGCCCAAGCTGGTCGCTGTGGATCGCACGGCTCGTGAGGGTCACCCGGTCGAGCTGGCGCCGCGCCGCGGCCACCAGCCGCGGATTGCGATGGCCGAAGTTGAGCGCGGAATAGGCGCTCAGGAAGTCCAGGTAGCGCCGGCCGGCAACGTCTGTCACCCATGAGCCCTCGCCGGTGGCCACCACCACCGGCAGGGGATGGTAGTTGTGCGCCCCATAGGCGTCCTCGAGCGCGATGAAGTCGGCGGCCTCCATAAGAGTCAACCTAGCGGGCGGATGCGCGGCGACGGTGCCAGGATCGGTGACGTTGGTGCGGGTTTCCTGTGTAAGCCCGGCTGGCTGCCGTCGAGGGGAGGTGCTCGTGGGCGCTTCGCTGGCGCAGCGGGTGGCCGCTGCCAGCCGCGGTCGGGATCGGGTGCTTGACGCCGCCAAGACCGTGGCGCTCGTTGTGGTCGTAATCGGCCATTCGCTCGCATGGCACGTCACACCGGCGAACACGGCCGCGAACGTGTTGGAGTCAGAGCGCTGGCTGGTGGCGCTGACCTGGGCCTTCCAGGTGCTGCCGCTGTTCTTCGCCGCCGGCGCAGTTTCCAACGCTGCGTCGCTGCGGCGGCACGGCACGCGGGACTACCTGGTGCGGCGCAGCCGCGGCCTGGTCACCCCGGTGCTCATCTATGCGACGCTCTGGACGGTGGTGCTGCTGCCGTTCGGAGCGGTGTCGGAGCCCGTCATTGGAGCCGGGCGGTTCCTGTCTCAGTTGCTCTGGTTTGCGGGGGTCTACCTGCTGGTGTCTGCGGCCGCCCCGATCACAGCCCGCTGGGCGGCGGCTCGGCCCCTGACCGTGCTGGTCTGCTGGTTGGTCGTCATCGCAGCCGTGGACGCGGTGCGCTGGGCCGATGGCCCGGGTTGGATCGGCTGGCTCAACCTGTTACTCGTGTGGGGCTGGCTGCATCAGCTGGGCTACTCCCTGCCAGCGTTGCGCCGGCAACGGCCCCCACTCCTCGCTGCGGGTGCGGCGGCCTTGTTCGCGGTGGCCGTCGCGCTGGCGCTGCTCGGCCCGTACTCGTCCTCGCTCGTTACGGTGGGCGGCGACCCGGAGCTATCCAACCTCTCGCCGCCCACGCTGGTGCTCGCGCTCTACGGCGCCGGCCAGGTGCTTCTGCTGGCGGCGCTCTGGCCCGTGCTGACCCGGTTTCTGGCCAACGATCGGCGCTGGGCAATCGTGGCGCTCGTCGGGGCGCGTGGAATCGGCATCTACCTGTGGCACATTCCGCTCGTGGGAATCGCCGCTGGCCTCGCCCTGCTGCTGCACTGGTCGGTGCAGCCGTTGGGCCTGTGGTGGTGGATCGTCCATCTGCTTGTGATGGCCACGGTGCTGCCGTTGGCGTGGCTGATCGCCGGCGGTGCAGGTGCGGTGGGCCGCCGACTCGACCGGGTGCCGCGCGTAGTGGCGCTGCCCGTATGGCTGGCGGCACTGGGCGCCGGCGCAGTGGTGCTGAACATCTCGGTCACCGGGTTCGCCACCTGGTCCGGCACGGGCATGCTCGGGCTGTGGTCGTCTGCGGCGCTCAACCTGGTGCTGCTCGCGCTGTGCTGGCAGGCCGTCGGTCCACCCCGGGGCGGCGCCGCCGCTGGGCACCCGGCGCCCCCGGCGGGGGAGGGCTGATGCGGCTGCTGCTGCTGTCCCATCCTGAGGTCAACCCGCGTGCCCGCAGCGCGCTGCTGCGCGCGTTCGCCGCCGACGCCTGGGAGGTGGTTGAGGTCCGGCCCGAGCAGGTGCGGGTAGTGGCAGTGGGTGGGGCAGTGCGCGTGCAGGTGCTCGGCGCGGATCGGCAGCCGGATGCCGTCGTGGGTCGGACGGTCGCCCGCTATCTGGATCTGCTGCGCCCCGCCTATCAGGTGTGGCAGGACTCTGGGGTCATCGTGCTCAACGGCGAGTGGGCGCGGCGCCTGGGCAGGGACAAACTCGCGATGGCCGTGGTGCTGGCCCGGGCCGGCGTGCCGACCGTGGACACGGTGGGCCTGTTGCCCGACATCGGGGTGCTGAGCCGTGCCGAGCAGCCCGGGACACCCGAAGTGCCGGAGCTTGTGCCGAACCCGGGTGTGCTCAAACCCGCGCGCGGCCACAGCGGGCAGCTGGTCACCCTCACCGCCGACTCACCGGCGGTGGCACGCTTCTGGCGGGGTATGCGCGCTCGTGCGAGCGAGACGGCCGTGGAGCCGGTGGTGGCGCAGCCGCTGATGGTCGGCAGCGGGGACATCCGCGCCTACGCCGTGGCTGGCGAGTGCATCGGAATCATGCGTCGGCACCCCGGCGCGGAGGGCGAGTGGCGCGCCAACGCTCGCCTCGGCGCGCGGTGCTCCCCGCTGCCGCTGGACCATCCAGGGGCCGCTCTGGCCAAGCGCGCCGTGGCCGTGCTCGGCCTCGACGCTGCCGGTGTCGACTTGATCGGCGCCGACGATGAGCTGAGGGTGCTGGAGGTCGATGGCTGGGCCGGCTTCGACCACCTCGATGCCACCACGGGCGCCGACGTGCCCGGTCGGATCAGCGCCTTCCTGCTCGCGGCCGTGCGCCGCGAGCGATCGACGTCGGAGGAAGGGAAGAGGCGGTCGCGATGAAGGACGCACCCCTGGTCGGAGTCGTGCGCGGACGGTGGAGCCAGGCGGTGCCCCGAGCCCTTTTGGAGGCCTGCTCGGCCGCAGGGGTGGAAGCACGCGAGTTGGCCGCCGACGGCTTGCGGGTGGTCGTCGAATCCGCTGGGGCAACCCGTGTGCCCGGTGCCGAAGGCGTCACCCACCTGGCCCCGGCGGTGGTGCACCGCCAACCCTGCGCGCAGATCGTCCTGGCAGCCCTCGAGCGGGGCGGCGCCAGGGCCCTGAATCCGGCAGCGGCTGCGGCGATCGCCGACGACAAGGCGGCGACAGCGGTAGCCCTCGCCGGGGCCGGGGTGGCGCAAGTCCGCACCGTCGTGACGAGTCAAGATCCGCACGCGGTCGCCCAGGATGCCGCCCGGATCGGCTACCCGCTCGTGGTCAAGCGCACCCACGGCGCCCAAGGCCGCTGGGTCCGGCGGGTGTCCGATCCGGACCAGCTGCCCCAGGCGCTCGACGAGCTGGCCGAGGATGGAGTGTCCGCACTGGTGCTGCAGCCATTCGTGGCCGTGAGCGGCGGGCGGACGATTCGGGTGATCGTCACGGGCGGGAGGATGCTGGCGGCGACCGAGCGCATGGCCGACCCCGCGGACTTCCGCACCAACGTGCACCTGGGCGGTCAGCAGCGCGCGATCGACGTGTCCGCTGCCCAGCGTGCGTTGGCAGTCGGGGCGGCGGCGGCCTTGGGCCTGGGGCACGCCGGAGTGGACCTGATCGAAACAGAGGACGGCTCTGCCGTCCTGGAGGTCAACGCCTGCCCCGACTTCACCAGCATGCGTGCGCACACCAGCACGGACATCGCCGCAGCCGTGATAGCCGAGCTGGTTCACCTCGGCTGACGACTCCGCGGAACCTGTCAGTTGCGGTATTGCGGCGGCCGGGGATCCGGCGGCGGCGTGGGCTGCGGCGGCACGTAGGGCGGAGTCTGGTCGAGGATCTCCGGACGCGGTGCTGGGCACCCCGGCCGCAATGCTGCTGGTGCGGCCACGATCTTGCTCATTCCGCGCACGCCTAGCCCGCCGATGATCACGGCGCCGTTGGCGGCCGCGCCACTCGCCGCGGGGGAACCGCTGCTGCTCGGCTGCGGCTGCGCGGACTGACTTGCACTCGGCTGCGCCGTCGGTGTCGGCGTCGGCGTCGGTGTCGGTGTGAAGGTCGGCGTCGGGTTGGGCGTGAAGGTCGGCGTCGGGTAGGGGGTGTAGCTCGGGGTGGGCGTGAAGGTCGGGGTGGGCGTGGGATCGGGCACCGGGATCGCGCAGAGGGCCACGGCGTTGATGTAGTCCCGCGAGGCCTGTGCTTGGGCGGCGTAGAAGTTGTCCTTCGCCGCCACTGCATCTTGGTAGGCCTGCAGTTGCTGGGCGTAGACCATCCGCTGGCTGTTGATCAGGTTCCACGACGATGCGACGACGCTGACAGCCAGCGAATACTTCTGGTAGGCGCCCACGGCGTTCTTGTAGTCCGCCCATTGCTGGTAGTAGGCCTGCACCCGGGGCCGCCAGGCCTGCTGCTGTCCCACGAGGTTGACCCGGGCCGCCTCCCGGAGGCGATCGCGCTCCGCGCTCACCGCGGCTTCGTTCACCACGGGCGCCGACGTCGAGGTGAAAGCCCAACCGCAGCCTGGGCCCAACTTGTCGACCATGGGGACCTTGACCACCATCGCTTCGGGCTCGGGCCCCGGGCTGCTCGGAGCCGTCGGCAGTCCTACCAACTCGGGCAGGCTCAGCGGCCAGACGGGGTCGGTCGGCCGTTGCGGCAACGAAACCTGGGCGACCTCGATGGGCTTGGCGTCGATCGCCACCTGCGGCGCGCCGCTCTTCCCGGCGGGTGGTCCCTGATTGGGAACGCGCACCTCGGAATCGGCCAGGAGACCGATATAGGTGACGCCCGCGAGCCAGGGGTTGCGCTGGACGTCGGCGGAACTGCTGGCGGGATTGACGCAGGCCGCCAGGTTGGCCGCCAGGGTGGTATCCAGCGCGGCTGCGATCGTGCTCACGTCTGTGCTCGGACCGATGATCTGCAGGATGACGTCGCCACGGCGCACCAGCGTCACAGAACCGGCCGGCAGGGTGGCGGTGACCGACTCCACGCCGAGTGAGTCGACGCCCGACGCCGCGCCGACTTCGGCACGGCGATCGCCGCAGTCGGACAGCTTCGCGGCCAGATCCTGCATCACCCACGCGCCGGCGCCGGTGGGGTAGACCGACAACGACGTGGAGACGGCACGCTCGGCCGCGGTGTAGACGCGGAAGGACCCCACCACGGCCTGAGTGGGTGGCGTCAACTCGCAAGGATAGACGACCGCGCGCCCTGACCCCACGTTCGACGGCGGACCCGCGGTGAAGCCGGCCACCTCGGTGGCCGCTACCGCCGCCATCGTCTGTGCTGCCGGAGTGCCGGTACCGGTGACGATGGGGGCGGGCGCCGACGCCTCCGGTCGGGCCGAGACGAACTGCCCGGGCAGACCTTTGGCCCAGACGAGCCCGCCCGCCGCCGCGGCGTTGACGACGAGCAGGCCCGCCGTCAGCATGACCGCTGCCCGCCGGGTGCCGTGCTTGGCGAAGCGCCGCGAGATTGGTCGAGGACGGGAACCGCGCGCGGCGTGGCCGTCGTCCAATCCGTTGCTCACAGGCGTCCCCTGGCTCATGCCGCCGGACCGGTGCCGGTGGCCACTGCAGTACAAGTGTTACTCATAGGGCGCACGCGAGCGGCGGGTAGTTCCACGGATGTCGCGGACTCGAAGGCACAATCAGCCGTGGTGGGTCATCCAAGCGGCGACGTAAGCGAGGAGGTGAGCAACGCCGGTGTTCGGGCGCAAACGGCGCAAGCAGCCGCCTCCACAGCGCATGCGCTTGCTGGGGCGCTTCCCCGAGGGCCAGGCGGCGGCGCGGTTGCAGGGACGACGGCGGGGCCGGGTCAAGGGCTTCTTCGCTTTCGTCGTCGGCACCGTGTGCGTGGGCACCTTGGTCGGACTGATCGCGGCGCCAGCGACGATGGCCGCCGGGGCGGGTGTGGTGCGGGGTACCCAGCTGTGGCAGGACATGTCGGTGGAGGTGCCGTTCGACGCCTCGCTGCCGCAGCGGTCGGTGATGGTGGACCGTAATGGCACGCCCTACGCCACCCTGTACGCCGAGGACCGCATCCCTGTGACGCGCGAGCAGCTGTCGCCGCTCTTCGTCGATGCGCTGGTCGCCACCGAAGACGTGCGCTTCTTCGAGCACGGCGGGGTCGATATGGCCGCCACCGGGCGCGCGCTGCTCAACAACGTCCTCGGCGGCAGTCGGCAGGGCGCGTCGACTATCACACAGCAGTGGATCAAGAACCTCACGCAGGCCGCCGCCGACACCCAGGCCAAGCGTGAGGCGGCCGACGACGTATCCATCGAGCGCAAGTTCCTGGAGGCCCGTGCGGCGTCGGAGGCCGAGAGCCGCTTCAGCAAGGACGAGATCCTCACCCGCTACGTGAACACCGCCTTCTACGGCAATGGGGCCTATGGAATCGGCGCGGCCTCCGCACGCTACTTCTCGACTACCCCCGACAAACTCACCCTGGCGCAGGCCGCCCTGCTGGCGGGTGTGCTGAACTCGCCGGGACTCTTCGACCCGATCGCCAATCCGGACAAGGCGTTGGCGCGCCGTTCCGTGGTGCTCGACCGCATGGTGGTGGCCGGCAAGCTCACGCCTGCTGCTGCCGACGCCGCGAAGGCCGAGCCGCTGGCGCTGGCGCCTTCCCAGCCCAACAACGGCTGCGCCGTGTCCGCCTTCCCGATCTTCTGCCAATGGGTGAAGGAGACGATCCTCAACGACCCCTCGTTCGGGCCGACGCCGGCAGCGCGCCAGGAACTGCTCTACCGGGGCGGCCTGCGCATCCAGACCACGCTCGACCCAGGGGTCCAGGCCAATGCCGAAGAGGCCGCCAAGGCCGCGCTGGAGGCGACCAACCGGGTGGCCGATGCCCTCGCGGTGGTGCAGCCGGGGACGGGTGAGGTGCTGGCGCTGGCCAGCAACCGGCCCTGGGGCTCGGACGTGGCCGCCGGCCAGACCGAGGTGCTCTACCCGGTAGAGCCCAACTTCCAGCCCGGCTCGACCTTCAAGCCCATCACTCTGGCAGCCGCGTTGGAGAACGGCTTCGACCCCAAGACCGTGTGGCAGGCTCCGGCGCGCTACGCCCCGGCCGATCTGAACTACCCGGAGGGCGGATTCGCCAACTCCGACGATGGTCCGGGTGGGCTGATGAACGCCGAGACCGCAACCCTGCACTCGGTGAACACGTACTACGTGTGGCTGATCGAGCAGACCGGTGTGCTCAAGACCGCCGAGATGGCCAACCGGCTGGGCATGGAGAGCATCTCGACCGAGGGGCCCGAACCGGTGGGGGCGCGCGATGCGTCGCTCACCCTGGGCGACTTCAACACCTCGCCGCTGCAGGTCGCCAACGTCTACGCCACCTTCGCCGCCGGCGGCGTGCACTGCCAGCCCATCGGCGTCACGCAGCTGCTGCGCGACGGGGTGGAGCAGCTGCCGATCGCGTCGGCAGACTGTGCACAGGCGGTGGACCCGGTGATCGCGGCGAAGATCAATGCGATTCTGCAGCAGAACATCGATGGGGCCGACCCGGCACGCACCGCGCAGCGCGCGGCGTTCGGCCGACCCGCCATCGGCAAGACGGGCACCGCCGGCGACTATGCCGCGGCCTGGTTCGCCGGTGCGACGCCGCAGATGGCCGCGGCGGTGTGGATGGGCGACCCGCGCGGCGGGGTGGCGAATCCGCTCGTCAACGTGGAGGCGTTCGGTACCCAGTACCCGGCGATGTACGGAGGCCAGGCGCCTGCCCTGATCTGGCAGCGGTTCATGGCGGCGGCGCATGCCGATAAGCCGGTGGCGGCCTTCCCGCCCGCATCCAAGGCGGCCCTGCCCGCCGTGCAGGTGCCCAACGTCGTGGGCATGCCGCTGGATTCGGCTGTAGGTGCCCTGACGGCGGCAGGCTTCAAGGCGGCGATTGCCCCCGGCACGGCGGCGGCGGCCAAGCCGCTCCCACCCGGCTACGTGGTGGCGACGACTCCGGCGGCGGGGACGCCTCGGGACAGTGGCACCGAGGTCGTCATCACGCTGTCGCCGGACTCGCGCACCGACGTGCAGCTCAGACAGGGCGGCTAGGCCGTGCCGGAGCGGCATGGGTGGACGCCGGTGACGGCCCCGGGGCCGTCCGGTGGCGACATGCTGCGGGCCTTCGGCCAGATCCGCCGCGACGCGCTGGGTTTCCTGGCCGACTCCTGGTCTGCGCACGGCGACGTGGTGCAGTTCCCGATCCCCGCGCCCCCGACCTACCTGGTCACCCATCCCGATGGTGTGCGGCACGTCCTGCAGGCCAACCACCGCGGCTATGGCAAGGACACCATCCAGTACCGCAACCTCGCGCTGGTGACCGGTAACGGCCTGCTGGCTGCTGACACGGAGCCCTGGCGCCGGCAGCGCAAGGCCGTCCAGCCAGCCTTCCGGTCGTCGGCTCTGACGGAGGTGGCCGAGCACACGGCCGTGGCCGCTCGGCGCCTCACCGACCGCTGGCGGGCGCTGCCGGACGGGGCGATCGTCGATGTCGAACACGACATGATGACGTGCGCGCTGGAGATCGTCGGGGCGGTGCTGTTCGGCTCCGACTGGCAGGC
>JBIRBF010000179.1:0-5666 GCA_044326505.1 Candidatus Nanopelagicales bacterium
CGGGGTCAACGCCGGATCGTTGGACAAGCGACTGCTCGCCAAGTACGGCAAGGCCACGCCCGAGGCACTGGTGGAATCGGCTCTGTGGGAGGCGTCGCTCTTCGAGGAGCACGGCTTCCAGGACATCAAGATCTCGGTGAAGCACCACGACCCGGTTGTGATGATCAAGGCCTACCATCTCTTGTCCCAGCGCTGCGACTACCCGCTGCACCTCGGCGTGACCGAAGCTGGCCCGACCTTCCAGGGGACCATCAAGTCGGCGGTGGCGTTCGGGGCGCTGCTCAGCCAGGGCATCGGCGACACCATCCGGGTGTCGCTCTCGGCGCCGCCCATCGAGGAGGTCCGCGTCGGTCTGCAGATCCTGGAGTCCCTGAACCTCAAAGAGCGCGGGCTGGAGATCGTGTCCTGCCCCTCGTGCGGCCGCGCCCAGGTGGACGTCTACACCCTGGCCGAGCAGGTCACGGCCGGGCTGGAGGGCCTGGAAGTGCCGCTGCGGGTAGCTGTCATGGGCTGCGTGGTGAACGGTCCGGGCGAGGCCCGCGATGCCGACCTGGGCGTGGCCTCGGGCAACGGCAAGGGCCAGATCTTCGTCAAGGGTGAGGTCATCAAGACCGTGCCGGAGGCGCAGATCGTTGAGACCCTCATCGAAGAGGCGATGCGGCTGGCCGAGGACATGGAGCCAGTCGGCGGGCCCGAGGTCACCGTCGGCTGACGCGTCCCGGACCCGCGGCTACCAGCGCTCGGACACCCGATTGGTGTGCGGGCGCACCACGGTCACCCGGTCGATCGGGATGCTTCCGGTGTCGAACGCCTCGTCGCCCTGCTCGGCGCTGATCGTGGCCACCGACTTGAGAGCGGCCAGCGCCTCAGAGCCCGGCAGTGCCTCGCCTGAGGCGTAGTAGTCGAACCAGGGGATGTGCGCCCGGGCGTAGTCGGCCGCGGTCGGCGGCGGTGTGGGCGCGGCTTCGCCGGTGATCTGCGCCCACTGGGCGGAGTTGGCGAGGTGGACGAAACAGCGCGAGGGGTGGGCCAGGTCCCACACGTCGGCGTCGAAGGGGTCGGCGTAGATGTCCTGGTGCATGAGCCCGCCCAGGCCGAGGCCCATATCAGGCGCCGCCGACATGGCGATGGCGGCGTCGGGGCTGCCGTCGTAGGCGAGGGAGAACTCGGTCGGGTCGGGGAGGCGCCACTTTTCGTAGGCGTCGGCCTTCATGGGATAGGCCAGCAGTTGCAGTCCGCCGTGCTCGGCGCGCCCGGTCACCTGCTCCTCGGCGCTGTGGCCGCCGCCCAACGGCATCGCCACGAACTGCCGGATCTTCCCCGAACCCACGTTGAAGCCGTCGAGCCAGGGCTGTTCGGGAATCGTGACGTAGTCCTGGACCGGCTCGTCGGCGTCGGGGCGGCGGATGTGTGAGGGCGACTCGCCCCGGTGCAGGTCGGTGTCCCAACTGTCGCCGGTCACGGCATTGATCAGGCCCGCCGCTATCTTGACGGCCCAGGGGTAGCTGCAGTTGAAGTTCAGCCACATGGCCTCGGCTTGGTACATCGGCATCATCACGCCGCCTCGTGCGTTCCAGCGAGCCGGCACCCGCGAGCCGAAGTCGTCGATGTGCCGCAGGCCGAAGCGGCCGAGCCCGGCCGGCAGCGGATAGGTTCGCCCATCGTCGGGGATGCGCAGGGTGCGCTGGAAGCTCATGGTGAATTCGGCCGCCCGGTGGACTTCGGGACTGCGGAACACCAAGGCATCGTCAAGCAGTTCGATCATGGTTCTTCCCCTTCGCTCTGTACTGAACCCCCGTCGCGCAACTCGCGATCAGGCCTTACCAATCCCCGTCGCGCACCTCGCGCACGAGTCGTACCACCGCTTGGTCGGGCAGGTCTCGCAGCGACCTGATCAACGCGCCGAACAGCTCCGGACGCTTGCGAATGACGTCCTGCAGGTCGCTCGAGACCTTGCCCGCCAGCGCCAGCAGCACGTCCGGATCCAGCTCGAGCACCTCCGCTAGGGCGTTGATCTTCGCCTCCGAAGGCGGAGGTGCCTCGCCCCGCTCGACCTTGCTCAGGAACGAGGGCTGCACCCCTATTCGGGCTGCGACCTGCCGTACCGAGTAGGTCGGATCCGCCGTCCGCAGTGCCTCGCGGCGACCCCGAACGACCTCCCCGAACGCCGTCATATGTGTAGTGTGTAGTACCTAGTACACGCATGTCAAGGGGCGGTGTCGGGCGCCGATCCGCACCCGGCGCAGCGCGGTCGGGTCTCACGCGCAGGTAGCGCGTAGATTGCCGCCGTGGAGGTCAGGCGGCTGGTGGATGCCGACCAGGGGCGGGTGGATGCGCTGCTGTCGGCTGACCCGGTGGCGAACTGCTTCCTCGTGTCGCGCGTGGCGGCCCACGGGGTGAACCGCTGCGGCGGGGACATGTGGGGGGCGTTCCGGCGCGGTCGGCTGCGGGGGCTGGTCTACCTCGGCGCCAACGTCGTTCCTGCCGGGGAGGTCGATGCGATGCCATCCCTGGCCGCACAGCTCGGCCGCGGGCCGCGCCGGGGCGAGGCGATTGTGGGGCCGTCGCGCGCCGTTGCCCCGCTCTGGGCGGGTCTGCGCGAGCACTGGGGGCCGCCTCGGGACGAGCGCCCCTGCCAGCCGCTCATGCTCGCCGACCAGGTGCCGCAGGTCTTGCCCGACCCAGGCGTGCGGTTGGCGTCGGCTGCGGACCTCGACGCACTGTTCGAGCCCAGCGTCGACATGTTCACCGAGGAGGTCGGGCGCTCGCCGCTGCTGAGTTCCAGCGAGTCGGCCTACCGTGCCCGGCTGGCCTGGCTCATCCGCGCCCGGCGTCTGTTCTGCCGGATAGAGGGAGCGCAGGTGGTCTTCAAGTCGGAGTTGGCTGTGGTGGGGCGTGCCGTGGGCCAGGTTCAGGGCGTGTGGGTGGCGCCCGAACTGCGGGGCCGGGGCATCTCGGCCGGCGCCATGGTCGCGACCACGGTGCTAGCGCGCGAGATCGTCGACAAGGTCTCCCTGTACGTCAACGACTTCAACACCCCAGCCCTGCGCGCCTACCGTCGGGCCGGCTTCCGGCAAGTCGGCGAGATGGCTTCGATCCAGTTCTGAGGTCGCGCGAGTAGGCTGGCGCAGGCCAGTCCACCGGAAGGGGTCCCCCGTGCTGTTGCGGATGTCGTCGCTGTTCCTGCGCACGCTGCGGGAGGACCCTGCGGACGCCGAGGTGCCCAGTCATCGGCTCCTCGTGCGAGCGGGCTACGTCCGACGCGTCGCGCCGGGCATCTTCAGCTGGCTCCCGCTCGGCGTGCGGGTGCTGCGCAACGTGGAAGGCGTCGTGCGCAGCAACATGGACGCGGCGGGCTTCCAGGAGGTCCACTTCCCGGCCCTGCTGCCGCGGGACCTGTACCAGGCCACGGGCCGCTGGGACGAGTACGGCGACACTCTGTTCCGGCTCAAGGACCGGCGCGAGAACGACTACCTGCTCGGGCCCACCCACGAGGAGATGTTCACGGACCTGGTCAAGGGGTCCTACTCGTCCTACAAGGACCTTCCGGTTTCGCTGTACCAGATCCAGACCAAGTACCGCGACGAGGCGCGTCCCCGTGCCGGGATCCTCCGGGGCCGCGAATTCGTGATGAAGGACTCCTACTCCTTCGACATCGCCGACGAGGGTTTGGCGATCTCCTACGAGCAGCACCGCCGGGCCTACATCTCGACGTTCGGTGAGCTCGCACTGGACTACGTCATAGTGTCCGCCCAGGCCGGTGCCATGGGCGGGTCGAAGAGCGAGGAGTTCCTGGCGCCCAGCGAGGTCGGCGAGGACGAGTTCGTCCGCTGCGCGTCGTGCGGGTACGCGGCGAACACGGAGGCGGTGGCCACTGTGGTGCCCGAGCCGATCGACTTCGCCGGCCTGCCCGCGGCCCATGTCGAGGACACGCCGGACACGCCGACGATCGAGTCGTTGGTCGAGATCTCCAACGCCCGTGCCGAGCTGCGTCGTGAGGATCGCAGCTGGCACGGTGGAGACACGCTCAAGAACGTGGTGCTCATGCTGACCTACCCGGATGGCACCACCGAGCCGCTCGCGATCGGCCTGCCCGGCGATCGCGAAGTGGACCTCAAACGGCTCGAGGCTGCAGTCCACCCGGCAGAGGTGCGTCCCTTCGAAGAGGCGGACTTCGCCCGCAATCCGGCGCTCGTGAAGGGCTACATCGGCCCGGGCGCGCTGGGCAAGGACTCGACCAGCGGGGTGCGATTCCTGCTTGACCCGCGCGTCGTGCCGGGTACGCGATGGATCACTGGCGCCAACGCCAAGGGCAATCACGTGTACGACCTGGTAGTCGGCCGCGACTTCGTCGGCGACGGAGTGATCGAGGCGGCCGAGGTGCGCGCGGGCGACACGTGCCCGCAGTGCGGCGGCGAGCTGTCGCTGGACCGCGGCATCGAGATCGGCCACATCTTCCAGCTCGGCCGCAAATACGCCGAGGCGCTGGACCTCACGGTGCTGGACGAGAACGGAAAAGCGCGCGTCGTGACGATGGGGTCCTACGGAATCGGCGTGTCGCGCGCCGTCGCCGCCATCGTGGAACAGCATCACGACGACCGGGGCATCGTCTGGCCGCGGTCGGTGGCGCCGGCGGACGTGCACGTCGTCGCGGCAGGGAAGGACGACGCGATCTTCGAGGCCGGCGAAGTGCTGGTCTCCGGGCTGGTCCAGGCGGGGTTGACCGTGTTGTACGACGATCGGCGAGGCCCTTCGGCGGGGGTCAAGTTCAACGACTCCGAACTCATCGGTGTGCCGACGATCGTGGTCGTAGGACGCAAGCTCGGCGATGGCGTGATCGAGATCAAGGACCGGGTCACGGGGGAGCGCCGCGACGTCGAACTCGTGGGCGCGGTGGGGAACATCGTCGCGATGGTGCGCGGCTGATCGGTCGTGCCGGCCGACGTCGGGGATCAGCGCGGAATTGGGTGTGACGCGCCGGGCGCAGCCGCTTCCATTCGAACAGATGTACGGGTAATCTCGCTTCTGTTCGGTTGCGCGAGCCATCCACAGATGCTCGCCGCGTCATGGATTGTGTCGGAGGCCCTGCCTAGCGTGCAGGCAGCACCTGACAATCCGGCAGCGCGGTCAATGCGCGGCCCAGGTCACGAGAGAGGCACACGCATGGCCAGAGAATCCTCGACCTCCCGGCAGCCCGTCGGCCGCGCCGGCGACCGCGAGAAGGCCCTTGACCAGGCTCTCGCCGCCATTGAGAAGAACTTCGGCAAGGGCTCCGTCATGCGGCTCGGCGACGAGTCGCGACCGCCAGTCGAGGTCATTCCGACGGGTGCCATCGCCCTCGACATCGCCCTGGGGATCGGCGGACTTCCGCGTGGGCGCGTCGTGGAGATCTACGGCCCGGAGTCGTCCGGTAAGACGACCGTCGCACTGCACGCCATCGCCTCGGCGCAGGCTGCCGGTGGCATCGCGGCCTTCATCGACGCCGAACATGCGCTCGATCCGGAGTACGCCGCACGCCTGGGCGTGGATATCGATGCACTGCTTGTCAGCCAGCCTGACACGGGGGAGTCTGCGCTGGAGATCGCGGACATGCTCATCCGCTCGGGCGCCATCGACATCATCGTCATCGACTCGGTCGCCGCCTTGACGCCCAAGGCCGAGATCGA